>CAZWXC010000108.1:0-7364 GCA_964637935.1 uncultured Flavobacteriales bacterium
TAGAATGTATTTGCTCCGGTAATTTGTTGAAGTGCACCACCATTAAAGGTGATTTCGCCATTGGTGAAAGAGGTGCTTCCTACATAATCTCCTGCCACTTTTAAAGATCCTGTGGTTGCAAAGTTGATAGTAGAACCTGTTTCGATAGTAAGATTATTAATGGATTCGGTACTGGTAATGGTTGGCATACTGCCACCAACAGGAGGGAAGGTTACGGTTAAGTCAGCCCCGGGTGCTGGAATGCCAGCACTCCAATTGTTTGCGTCAAGCCAGTCGGCAGTGTATCCCAACCAAAATGAAGTTTTGTTGTAAATATCTACATCGTCTATCTGCATGCCACGCTGGTTAGCAGCGCTAGTAGCTCTAAAAGCAATGTAATATATTCCGCTTGACGGAACAGTAAATTCGAGCACTTGATTATTGTAAGTAGTGTTGTTGAATCCAGTATATGTATTGAGGGTGCTTATCGTAGAAACTGCATTTGTGTTTGATGTTAAAAGCACTTGCATATTTTCTGAGAATCCTCCATTTCTGGCTCTAAATGAGAAGTCAACAATGTAGGTTTCGCCTGCCTCAAAATACGTGCAAGGAGTAAAAAGCCAGTCGTTTGAAGCAAGCCCACTATTGCTTTGTCTTATTCTGATGGCTCGGGTACCAGTGTTAGGATTCACAGTAGTAAATTCCCATTGACGAGCATCTCCATTTTGGTTTAAAATGGTCCATTGGCTAAAATCTTCTGCTGCTTCAAAACCCATCGCCACCGTTGTTTCAGTGAGATTTGCAGTGATATTAGTAATAGTTGTTGTAGCCTCGTTATTTCCAGTGATTCCGTCAGTAGCTAGGGCTGTTCTTACTGCAACAGTATGTGCTCCAAGTCCAGATAAATCGGCTGTGAAATTGTAAGATGAAGTTGCCCCCGGAAATAATGTGCCCAACAATATGCCAGCACTTTGGTACGGCTGACCATCTATGCTGTATTCTACTGGTATGTTTGTAACACTACCGGTGCCAAAGTTTTCTATGGTTACGTTTACGGTTTCGGTTGACGTTAATCCACAACCATCGCCTGGCGAATTGATGGATGTAACACCAACATCTTCTGGCACAACTTTACTTATCGTAATGTCATCAATAATGATGTTCCATCTATCTGCTATACTGGTAGCTTCAAAGGCAAGATAATATTCGCCTGTAGAAGGTACTGTGAATGTGTTGGTAGATTGAGTGTAAGTGGTGTTTGTAATATTGTTAAATGTTTGAATCGTAGATACCGTAGATGCATTGTCCGCGGCTGAAGTAATTCTAACTGCAAATCCTTCTGGGTAAGTAGCACTTTCAACACGATAATAAAACTCGAGGTCATAATCCGAGCCAGCTTCTAAAGTGAGGCACTTACTGAAAAACCAGTCATTTGCAGCGTTAACCGTGTTGTAGTTGTAAATAGCTGCTTGGGTTCCAGTTCTTGGATTTGTTGTTCCGTTCAACGTCCAAATACCAGCATCATTATTGTAATTTTGGGTAGACCAGCCAGTAAGGTTTTCATCTGCTTCAAAACCAATGAAATATGGACCCTGAGCTACGAAATCATATGGAGTGCTATTCGTGATAGAGAAGGTTGAATAAACATCATTAAGCGCATTTACATCACCAGCAGCTGCAACTGTAACTTCAAAATTGTAAACTCCTTCGGTTGACACATCCACATTGAAGTTGAAAATACCGGTATCGCCAGCGGCTATAGAGCCTGTATAAACACCTGCTACTTGAGCGTCTCCACCGTTTGTAGAGTATGATACTGGAATGCCCGAAAGCGGGTTGGTACCTTGATTGCGAATAGTAACCGAAACAGTTTCGTTATTTGTAAGTCCACAGCCCAAAGATGGACCAGATACTAAGTCAATACCAGCATCAATTGTAGGACATGTACCACCTCCTGATACTGTAAAAAATTGTTGGCCAGAAGTACTTCCAGCGGTAAGGTTATAATTAAGTACTTGGTTTCCACCAGCAAACACCCTAACGAAGTTGCCTGCGCCATTCCAGCCATCTCCAAATGCATCTTCAGCAATGATATAATAGTTAGTTAAGTCTGGGTAGCAACCTAAATCGAAGGTGTTGCTGTATGAGCTATTGGTAGCTGTAGTTTGACAATTGGTGGGGTCACAAACAAAAAGGAGTAGAGTACCATCTGGAGAATAAACACTTAGTCCATTGTCAGATGCCCAGTTTACCCAATTCACTAGCACACTTACTTCTGAAACTTGACCAAACAACAAACTGCCGCTAAGTTGAAGAAGTAAAACGGTAAGTGTTAGTATTCGAAACATGTTCTTGTTTGGTTTTGTAAAAGGGCTTACGCCAATTTAAACTAGGTAGTTCCACTAGCTCAGTAAGTAAATCACCTATTAGTGCGAAATACGCATTATTGTATGCGAATGACAATAATTAGGTGTTGTTCAAATCTGAAAAGATAGTTCATCACAAATTATTCGAAGTGTGAATGACAACTTTTAGCTTTGCGCAGTTATATGAAAAGTCTTTCGCTTATCGCCTTTCTTCTGGCAGTTACGACATTCGCTCTTGGTCAGATTTCAAGAAAGGAAATACCAGCTAAGCGCGCTACAGAAAACATAACCATTGATGGCGTTTTAAATGACGATGCATGGCTAAAAGCTCCGGTTGCATCGCAGTTTGTTTCATTCGAGCCAGCCAACGGAATTCCTGTGAGTGAAGCATTTGATACACGGGTGAAAGTGCTCTATACAGATGAAGCCATTTATATTGGCGCATTCATGCGCGATCCAGCTGCAGACAGCATTCTGAAACAAGTGACTAAGCGCGATATTTATAACGAAAACACAGACTGGTTCGGCTTTTTTATTAATCCGTACAACGATGGTTTGAGTGATTTTAATTTTTGGGTGACTGCTGCAGGAACTCAGGCAGATAGCCGAACTACTGAAGATTCGGATGATTTTACACTAAACACGGTTTGGAAAAGTGAAGTTTCGATCAATGATTCGGGTTGGGTGGTAGAGGCAAAAATTCCCTTCAGCGCGCTTCGGTTTCCAGAAACATTGCTCAAAGATTGGGGCTTAAATTTTATGCGCAGCATCCGCAGAAATAGGCAATCTTCTACTTGGAATTTTCTAGATATTGGTTCGGGTTACAGGCTCGAATACCAAAGTGGTTTGCTTACTGGAGTTACAGGCATCGATCCGCCCATTCGCCTTTCGGCAATGCCTTATGTTTCGGCTTATGCAGATAATTTTGATGGAAATACAACAGCTGATTTTAATGCTGGTCTCGATATCAAATACGGAATCAACGAAAGTTTTACGCTTGATATGACCTTGATTCCAGATTTTGGTCAAGTAGCTTATGACCAGCAGTTTCTTAACCTCACTCCATTTGAAAGCCAGTTTGAGGAAAACCGTCAGTTTTTTACCGAAGGAACAGAGCTATTTAATATTGGTGGATTGCTCTATACTCGCAGGATTGGCGGTGCTCCAAAAAATATTCAAAATGTTGATTTAGACCCAAATGACAGTGTTCAAATTAAGCAAGAATATACTCGATTGCTCAATGCGACTAAGATATCTGGAAGAACAAAAAACAACCTTGGCATTGGTGTTTTAAATGCCATTACCGATGACAATTTTTCTACCAGAATTGAAAATGGAGAAGAGACACAAGTACTCACCGAACCGTTAACTAATTACAATGTATTGGTGCTCGATCAGCGTTTTAATCGCAATTCATCCATCAGTTTGGTCAATACCAACGTAATGCGTAAAGCCAGTGGCCGCGATGCAAATGTGGCTGCACTTATCGGCTCGTTTTACAATAAAACAGGTAAATACAAATTGACGGTTAGTGGTTACAATAGTGCGCAGTTTGCAAACGATACTGCCATCCTTGGCTACAAAGGTGGTGCTGGTTTGTATAAGGTTAATGGCAATTGGCGTTGGGGATTTCAAGAAACGATCATTACCGATCAGTTCGATATCAATGATTTAGGCTTTCAACAGCGTAACAATCAAGTAGGCCATTATGGTGAGTTGGTATACAAAACCATTCAACCGACCAAGCGATTCAATAAATTCTCTCATACCTTTTTTGCAGATCATAGATCGCTTTACAAGCCATTTAAGTTTGAGGAATTGCTGCTGGGTTATAGTGCTTTTTATTTGCTCAAAAGCTTTTTTGCTTATGGAATTGATGTTACAGCAAATCCGGTTCGCTCTTATGATTATTTTGAACCAAGACGCGCAGGGCGATGGTTTACTCAGCCCAGAGAGTTTTATATAAACGGATTTATCTCTTCTGATTATAGAAAAACCTTGGCTATTGATGCAACAGCTTACGCCAGTGCTTGGGACGATCTTGGAAAACAGGTTTGGCAGTTTCGAGCAAAACCAAGAATTAGACTTGGTGATCATTTTTTCTCGATTTTAACCTTTAGAATTAATCAAGTGAGAAATGATTTTGGCTTTGTAAGTAGCAAAGAAGAAGGAGAAATTTACTTCGGCAGGAGAGATAATTTTACCGTTGAGAATGCTATTGACGCCCAATATGTTTTCACCCCAAAATCATCGCTTACATTGGCAGTAAGGCATACCTATACCGATATCAAGTACAAAGAATTTTATACGCTTCTTGAAGATGGTGGTTTAAGAACTAATCCAACAGTGCGCGTTTCAGATTTGAATTTTAATGCCTTTAATGTTGATCTAAAATACTCTTGGTGGTTTGCTCCAGGTAGCGAATTGGTCATTCTTTATCGCAGCGTGGTTGCCGGTGTAGATGAAGTTGTGGGCAACTCCTATATTCAAAATATTGAAGGCGTTTTTGAGTCGCCCATTCAAAACAATATTTCGGTGAAGTTTACTTACTTTTTAGACTATCATTCTACCAAACAATCACTCAAAAGCAACTAGGCTAGCTTCTACTTTTTGAAAAATATTCTCATTCTTAATCGAGATAGCTTTGATCGCTTTATCTAGCTGATTTTGTTCCGTTTGACTAAGCTCAAAATCGGCAATTTTATGGATCTGCTTTTTACAAATCTTCACAGGTAAGCTCACGAAAATGTTACGACCCGGATGATACACCGTTAGCGGCAATACTTCTTGAGTCAAGCTAGAATAAGCATGCAACAAGAACACAGCTGCCTTAGCTTCAGTAAAATAGCTTTCGCCTTGTGTTTCTTCAATGTGATTAATTGCATTTTTAGTCTCTTTAACGCATTCTTCTAGTTCAGTTTCTGATAAAAAGTTGGTTGCAGGTTGGTTGTCAACTAGTGTATGACTGAATGTCGGCACCAAGTTTTCGCCATGTTCGCCAAGAACCCAAGCTTTTACCATATGTTGTTGCTTTTGTAATTTCTGGGCAATGATGTATTCTAATCTGAGTGAGTCTACCAATGTGCCAAGACCTACGATACTAGCCCAAGGCAAATTGCTAATGCTTTTGATAGCTTGACATAACACTTCTACAGGCCGAGAAATAACGATGATCAACGGTATTTTATATGGTGAGTAATTTTTAAAATAGCGCTGAACATCTTCTACGTCACGTTGCAGAATTGAGCTCTTATTTTCTTCCTTCTGAACTTTAGAACCTGCGGCATAAAAAATGAAATCGGCATCGTTAAAATGCGATTCATTGTTCAAATAAATTCTGTGAATTTTTCTAAGATTACCAGCAGGTAGCAAATCGTAGAAGCTGCCTTTCACCTTTGGGCTCGGGTCGATAATATTGATGTGAAAGGGTCTGAATTGCTCTTCTAACAAAAGGGCTAAAAGTTGTCTTCCCACATTGCCAAAACCAATAATGGTAATTTGAAGAGGCTCAACATTAAGCGGAGATTGAAAGTTTTGATGAAGCATATTTTGATTTGTTTGGCAAGCACAAAATTGTACCTGTCAAACAAATCAAAATATGATGCAAGTCAGTATGCGCTATGCCATGCGTCAAATGCCGCCCGAAGCAATTCTTTTTAATCGATCGTGGTTTTTTACCATCATGGTTTTACCTTCTGTGGTGATCAATTCTTCTGATTTGAAGTCTGATAGGGTGCGAATCAATGACTCTGTAGCAATGCCGGCATAGCCAGCCAATTCTTCTCTTGAAATGGCTAGGTTGATCATACCATTGGTGCTGTTTCCATATTTATCATAAAGACTAAGTAGCACGGTGGCAACACGTTCGCGCACATTTCCATAAGCCAATTTCAAAAGGCGCTCTTCTTGTTCGAGCACGTTTTTCGAAAGTATCTTGATGAAATTGTTTGCTACTTCTCTGTTTGAATTGATCAGCTTTTTGAATTCTTCAATTGGAATGAAAGCTATTTCGCTGTCTTCCATAGCCGAAGCTTCTTCATTAAAAGCACTATTTTCGAGCAAAGCTAGATAGCCCAAAAACTCACCTGGACCACAAAGCTGGGTAATGAATTCTTTCCCGTAATCACTGCTTTTAGAAAGCTTTACCTTGCCTTTTACAATGTAGTTTAAGGCATGCGGATACTCGCCTTCGCGGTAAATAGAATCTTTCTTTTTGTATGATTTTGTATTTCGTTCGGTAACCAAACTTTCTATAGAAACTGCACTTTGAGCATTTTGCAAAAAGCGTTTTATTTCTTCTGGGCTTGGTGCGGCTGTTGGTGCTGCAAGTTTGCTTGCGCGCTTCAATCTCAGCTCAATGGTGTCTAATAAATCGGTTTCTTCAAACGGCTTGGTCAAATAATCATCTGCGCCCATACTCATCCCTTTTCTGAAATCAGTTTTTTCGGCTTTTGCGGTTAAGAAAATAAATGGTACCGCTGAGGTTCTAGGGTTTTTATTCAAAATATTGAGTACGCCATAGCCATCAAGCTCCGGCATCATTATATCACAAATGATGAGGTCAAAATCGTTTGAAGTAGCTTTTTCTACACCACGTTTTCCATTTTCAGCAGTGGAAACATCAAAGCCTGCAAGCTCTAATATTTCAGCTGTGTTTTCTCTCACTTCTAAGTTGTCTTCTATCAATAAAATCTTTTTCATGCTACTCTGTGATTTGGGATTTCAATGTTAAATGTAGTCCCTTCGTTAGGTTTGCTCTCAAAATTTATAGTGCCTTCAAGCAGTTGAAGATATTTACTTACAATGTTAAGTCCAAGGCCTGTGCCTTCAAAGTTCACGGCATTTTTAGCCCTAAAAAATCGTTCAAAAAGTCCCGATTGCTCATCTTCGGGTATGCCAATTCCTTCATCTTTTACCGAAAATAGAAGCGATTCGGCACTTAAACTCACCTTTACCCATATGTTTCGTCCTTCGCTGCTGTATTTTATGGCATTGCTGAACAAATTACTGATGATAATG
>CAZWXC010000109.1:0-7322 GCA_964637935.1 uncultured Flavobacteriales bacterium
ACACGCTTACCGATCGTGGAATGTACTTCTTTGATTATGGCAATGCATTTTTGCTTGAAGCAAGCAGGGCAGGAGCGAATGTGATGGCAGAAAATGGTATTTTATTTAAGTATCCATCTTATGTGCAAGATATTCTTGGCCCAATGTGTTTTGATTACGGTTTTGGTCCTTTTAGATGGGTTTGTGCTTCGGGCAAGCCAGAAGATTTAGAGGCAACAGATAAAATTGCTGCGAAAGTTTTAGAGAAATTGATGGAAGAATCGCCCGTTGAAATTCAGCAGCAAATGGCTGATAATATCAAATGGATCAAAGAAGCGGGTTCTAATAAAATGGTAGTTGGCTCGCAAGCGCGCATTTTATATGCAGATGCGGAAGGCCGAATGAAGATTGCCAAGGCATTCAATAAAGCCATTAAAAAAGGAAAAATTGGTCCAGTAGTTTTAGGTAGAGACCATCACGATGTTTCGGGCACCGATTCTCCTTATCGCGAAACGAGTAATATCTATGACGGATCGCAGTTTACCGCTGATATGGCGGTGCACAATTTTGTGGGTGATGCCTTCAGAGGCGCCACATGGATTAGCCTTCACAATGGTGGTGGAGTAGGTTGGGGCGAAGTAATTAATGGCGGTTTCGGTATGCTGCTAGACGGAAGCGATGAGGCCGATCGCAGACTAAAATCGATGCTTCACTGGGACGTGAATAATGGAATCGCAAGGCGCAGCTGGGCAAGAAATGACGAAGCAATTTTCGCGATTAAGCGAGCGATGGAAAAAGAACCTCTTTTGAAAGTGACACTGGCTCAAAAAGTGGATGACTCGATCATTCAAAATCTTAATTTTTAAACTCAGCCATGCAAACTACGATTGAAATTTCAATGTATCCACTTCGTGAAGAATACGAGCCTGCAATACTGGATTTTATAGCTTTTCTTAAAGAAAATAAAGATGTAGAGGTTCGTGTAAATGAAACCTCTACACATCTTTTTGGAGATTATGATACCGTATTTGATTTGCTGAAAGAAGGTATAAGAAATGCTTTTGAAAAGTATGGAAAGGCGGTGTTTGTAATGAAGGTGCTAAATGGCAATCTTCAGCACTAAATAGCTGAATGCTAGGCTTGTTCGGAAATTGGATTTTATTTCTTTAATTTTGCACTCCAAAAATTAGAACAACCGCCTTGTTTCAAGGCGCTAATCAGGGGCGAGGTTTCACAAGTGTGCATTTTTTGCATTCCAAAAAATGAGTGATAACGAAGAATAACATGGCGAAAGTAAAAGTAACACCTTCTAGAAACGGTAACGGAGACAAAAAGCTAGTGAAACTAGCCATTGTTGGTCCAGAAAGCTCAGGAAAAACGGCATTAGCTCAAGCTTTGGCCGAAGAATGGAATGAACCGTTTGTAGAAGAATATGCTAGAGAATATCTAGAAACCATCGGGCGAAATTACAATCAAGACGATTTATTGGAAATAGCCAAAGGTCAGCTTGATAGAGAATATGCGGCTGCCGAAAAAGCAAACCATTTTTTGATTTGTGATACAAATACCTTGGTAATTAAAATCTGGGCTGAAGTAAGATTTGGTCGTGCTCAAAACTGGATAGAGCGTCAGTTTTTAGAAAAACCATACCAGCTCTATATTTTGTGTGGTCACGAAAACATTGAATGGGAAGAAGACGAACTTCGCGAGCATCCAGATGAAAGAGCAATGCTTTACGATTTGTACAAAAAAGCATTGGTAAGAGCTGGAAAACAATTTCTAGAAGTAGATGGCACAAACGAAGAACGAATGGCTAAAATTCACAAATCGTTAAAAAGAAATAGATTGCTTCCAAGAACAGAAACCGTTTAGGAACTATTCAACTCATTAATATTAAGGCCTTTCTGATTTATTTTCAGAAAGGCCTTTTCATTTCAAATAGGCGTATACATTTGCAGCGCTGACTGGGGTGTCCGAGGCGATTATAGCCGAGGTCTGAGATTATACCCATCGAACCTGCCCGGATAATACCAGGAAGGAAGGCACAGCTCAATCGATTATCCGATTGTTTCGAATACCGCTGTTGGCATTTATTAAATCAAAAAATTGATGATGAAAAATGCCTTTCTACTTTTTGCGGTACTCTTGTTTTCAAGCGCAGCTTTTGCACAAAATTTCACCTTGAGTGGTTCGATAAAAAATCGAAATCAACAACCTATTTCGAATGCAACTATCCAGGTTTTGAACTTGAATAAAGGGGTAAGTTCAAATGTCCAAGGAGGTTTCAGCCTTTCACTACCTAAAGGCAAGTATCAAATTCAGATTTCGCATATAGGTCTCCAATCTATTATTCAAGAAGTTGATTTATCTAAAGATTTGACCTTTGATTTTGTTATGATTCCAGCCATGGTAACCATTGGCGAAGGTTTCGCTGTTGAGGCAACACGTGCCACAGGCAATACTCCTGTCACACATCAAGAGATTACGGCCGAAGAAATTGAAGACATCAATTTAGCGCAAGATTTGCCGATTCTTCTTAATCAGTCTATTTCAGCTGTTACTACTTCCGATGCAGGCGCTGGTGTTGGCTACACAGGCATTCGAATTCGCGGAAGCGATGCAACCAGAATTAATGTTACGGTTAACGGTGTGCCGCTCAATGATCCCGAAGGTCATGGTGTGTTTTGGGTGAATATGCCCGATTTTGCTTCGTCTACAAATAGTATTCAAATTCAGCGTGGAGTAGGAACTTCTACCAATGGTGCAGCTGCTTTTGGAGCTAGTATCAATCTTCAAACAACTGCTTTTCAAAAGGAGGCTACGGCAGAAATCAATAACTCTTTTGGGTCTTTTAATACACGGAAACACAATGTGATTTTAAATTCTGGTTTGATCAATGATCATTTCAATTTTGAGGGAAGGCTTAGCTATATTGGCTCTGATGGATATATCGATCGTTCAGGATCAAATCTTCGTTCTTACTATTTGGCGGGCGGTTATTATGGTGAAAAATTGATGGTGAAAGCCGTGACTTTTTCTGGTAAAGAAGTCACGCATCAAGCTTGGTGGGGAACACCTCAATCAAGAATAGATGGCGATGTTGCTGCCATGGAAACTCACGCTGCTAACAACGGATATACCGAACAGCAAACTGAAAACTTATTGAATAGTGGTCGAACTTATAATTATTATCAGTATGATAATGAGATCGATGATTATCAGCAAGATCATTATCAATTGATTACTGGGTATCAATTTAATGATCATTTAAAATTGAATGTGACAGGGCATTACACCTATGGTCGTGGTTATTTTGAACAATACAAAGAGGGCGAATCTTTCGGTGATATTGGATTTGATAGCCCTGTTATTGGTGGTGACACTATTACAAGTTCAAACATGATTTTGCAGCGTTGGCTCGACAATCATTTTTATGGTGGGGTTTACTCTTTTCAGTATCAAAAAGGAAAATGGAATGCTACGCTTGGTGGTTCTTATAACGAATATGTTGGCGAACATTATGGCGAAGTAATTTGGTCTGAATATGCCGTGAATACGAGCATTAGAGAACGATATTATTTCTCTGATTCTAAAAAGACAGACTTTTCTCAATACTTAAAAGCAGAGTATAGCTGGGAAAAACTGACGTTGTATGCTGATTTGCAATTGCGTGCTATTGATTATCGAACCAATGGAATAGACAATGACCAACGGATCATTGATGTTGATCACAACTTTTTATTTTTCAATCCTAAAGTTGGCGCCAGTTATAGACCAAACAAGAGCAATCGATTTTATTTTGCACTAGCCCAAGCGAGTCGCGAACCGGTGCGTTCAGATTTTATTGATGCTGAACAAGGAGTGGTACCTAAACCCGAATTTATGACCAATGCCGAACTAGGTTGGAGTTTTGCCGCAAAAAAATGGAGCGTGAGCACCAATGCCTTTTTAATGAATTATAAAGATCAATTGGTTTTGACTGGAGCGTTGAATGATGTTGGTTCTTCTTTAAGAACTAATGTTGCCGAAAGTTATAGAGCAGGAATTGAAATTGCTGCTGAAGTAAGGCCTTATAAAGGTATTTTTTGGAAGCCAAACGCAACTTTTAGCCAAAACAAAATCGCAAACTTCAACGAGGTTCTATATGATTACACGGTTGGTTTTGATGTGGTTGAAGTGAATCATGGAACCACAGATATTGCCTTTTCTCCTAACGTGATTATTGGTTCAACTTTAGGTTATGAAACCAAATTAGGATTGACAGTAGCACTGCTTTCGAAATTTGTAGGTAAGCAATACCTAGACAATACTTCATCAGAGGATCGAATCTTAGAAAGCTATTTTGTGAATGATGTTTCCATCAGCTATGATGCGCAAATCAAAGGAGTGAAAAGATTGACTTTTAGTTTATTGGTGAATAATGTATTGAATGAAATGTATTCTTCAAATGGATATACTTACTCTTATTATGCTGGAGACTTAATCACCGAGAATTTTTATTATCCGCAAGCTGGAACCAACTGGCTTTTGGGAATGAAATGGAAATTTTAAGCAGCTAGGAAACGAACCAGACTTTTTGAAGGTGTTTGAACACTTTTCCAAATAGAGCTTGAAAGTCCAATGCCAGAAAAGCCTGCTGCTTTTACAATCGGCAGCTTTTCTTCATTTACTCCACCAAGTGCAAGTACTTTTTGGTTCGAAAGGTTAATTGCTTCTCGAAGCACGTTTAACCCGGATTCTTCAGCAGGATCGTAATACGTTTTTGAAGTAAAAACTGGGCTCAGAAATACATATTCAAAAGAGCTTTTGTTTTGCTGAAGGCTTTGAAGACTATGAAATGAAGTGGTAAAAATTAGTTTTCTGTGTTGAAGCTTTAGTTTGAAGCGCCTCCATCTATCTGCAACGGAGTTACCTCTATGAGACTTAATTAAGTGTATTCCCTTCAATTTGAATTTTACAGCTAATTTATAATGACCGTGAATTACGATCTTATCATAGTATTGAGCTGGAATTTCCCTTATAAATGATTCCATTTCCAGACTACTCAACTTTCGCTTTTTCAAATGGAGTGTTTCTAAACCATTTTCAAAAAGAGCGATGATTTTGTTGATTTCTCCTGGTTCTCTATTTTCTGGAGTGATCACTGTTATTTTCATAACCTATCGAGATTGGGGGCTTAATAGATTGCAGATTTATGCAATTATTTCCTCAAGTAGGTAATACGCCTATAAAATTGTTCTGGATTTAGCTGCAGATGATGTGAGTAGGAAATTAAATATCTGCTTTGTTTTCGAAACTGCCTATTGAAGTCAAAGTGTTTTCTTCTAGCGCATTGCCAATCACAACCAAATTAGCGCCCGATTCCCAATATTTTTCAATGGTTTTCAGCTCTTTAATTCCACCTCCAACTATTACTGGCAAGTCAATGGATTCTGCAACAGAATTAACCATACTTATCGGTACAGAATTAATTGCTCCACTACCAGCGTCAAGATAGATGTATTTCATTCCAATGAATTGTCCTGCAAGCGCAGTGCAAATGGCGATGTCATTTTTATCTCTAGGAATGGGCAACGTGTTGCTGATGTAACTAACGCTTGTTGGCCTGCCGCCATCTATTAGCATATATCCAGTAGAAAGTATTTCAGCGTCAAGTTTTGCTAAAATGGGTGCCGCCAAAACATGTTGGCCAATCAATAAATCTGGGTTTCTTCCTGAAATAAGAGAAAGTAGTAATACGCCATCCACAAAATTGTTAAGCTGGTTAAAGTGTCCAGGGAACAAAATGAGTGGAATATCGGTGATGGATTTTATTTGTTGAGCAGCTTTTTCAACATTAGACTTAACAATAATGCTGCTTCCAAGTAAGATGTAATCTGGTTTTAGTGCTATAATATCACTAACAAAATCTACAAAGTCACGGTCCGAGTGTTTATCAGGATCTACGAGAATCCCAAGTTTTCGGTCTGTTTTAGAAAGTTGAATGATATTTTTAGAATGGTGATTCATCTATGTACGAAACTAGTATCGGGTCAAATATCAGAGAATTTACAACATAGTTTAATTCTAAATCATGATGCTTAACTGCACAAATGGTTTTTATGGTCAAATCACTTATAGTGCAACTCAAAATTCTTAAGTCGGTTAAAAAATGAACGCCTTGGCGACCCAGAATTTTAAAAAGACATTCCTTAATGCTCCAAATAACGATTAATGGATTGCTGAGATTCGCTATTTCTAGCACCGACAACTCTTCGCTATCGGTAAATCGATTCATGATCTTTAAAACATTTCTGTCGTAAAATTCAATATCAATACTCACTTCAACTTGATTGTGATGGATCAATGATAAAATATTCTGGGTATGGCTTATTGAGATATGATGATCTGCACTGCTTAAATAGGGCTTGCCTTGCGCATCGCGCTCAATGTAACTATTGTTATTAATTCGGTTTTTTACAATCCAGTCACTTGCGGCAAGTTGTTTAGCTCGTAAATCAGATTTACCTGATTTAAACGCATCTAAATTTTTTTGCGAAATGCGGCCCGCAAGCTCCGTTACATCAAGAGTGATTATCTCAGCTTTCTTTCTTGTAACATTAATATATGGGGGAAGTATGATTGGATTTGAACTCATTCTTTAGCAACTTGTTACCTTTGCACACTTAAAATTTAAAAGATGAGCGAAGTTACTGATAGACTTTCTTACAAAGTAAAAGACATTTCCCTTTCTGATTGGGGTAGAAAAGAAATTCAATTGGCTGAAGCAGAAATGCCTGGTTTGATGGCCTTGAGAGAAGAGTTTGGCGCTGCTAAACCGCTTGCAGGAGCTAGAATCGCAGGTTGTTTGCACATGACAATTCAAACTGCAGTATTAATTGAAACATTGGTTGATTTAGGTGCTGAGGTTTCTTGGTCAAGCTGCAACATATTCTCTACACAAGATCATGCTGCTGCTGCTATTGCTGCGGCAGGTGTGCCAGTTTTTGCTTGGAAAGGCATGAATGCTGAAGAATTTGATTGGTGTATTGAGCAAACATTATTTGCATTTGAAGGAGGTAAACCTTTGAATATGATTTTGGATGATGGTGGTGATTTAACCAATATGGTTTTTGACAACTATCCAGAATTGACAAAAGACATTAAAGGTTTATCTGAAGAAACTACTACAGGTGTTCACAGACTTTATGAGCGCATGAAGAATGGAACGCTGGTAATGCCTGCAATTAACATTAACGACTCGGTTACCAAATCTAAATTTGACAACAAATACGGTTGCAAAGAAAGTTTGGTAGACGCGATTCGTAGAGCTACAGATGTTATGATGGCTGGTAAAGTAGCTG
>CAZWXC010000110.1:0-7288 GCA_964637935.1 uncultured Flavobacteriales bacterium
GATGTTTCAAAAGCCTTTGGCGATCGATTGCTTTATGAAGGTTTGAATTTCAAACTACCACCAGCTGGTATTGTTGGAATCATTGGTCCAAACGGTGCTGGTAAAACAACCTTGTTCCGCATGATCATGGAGCAACAAAAGCCAGATTCAGGTGAGTTTAAAGTAGGCGAAACGGTAAAAGTTGCTTACGCTGATCAAGCACATGAAGAAGTTGACGCTGAAAAAACAGTATTCGAACTTGTTGGTGGTGGCACAGAAATGATCAACCTTGGTGGGCAAACGGTAAATGCCCGCGCTTACATTTCAAAGTTCAACTTCAACGGAAGCGACCAAGGTAAAAAGGTTGGTGTGCTTTCTGGTGGAGAACGAAACAGACTGCATTTAGCCATGACGCTGAAAGAAGGCGCCAACGTGCTTTTGCTGGATGAGCCTACCAATGATTTAGATATTAACACACTTCGTGCTTTGGAAGAAGCATTAGACAACTTTGCTGGTTGTGCTGTTGTGATTAGTCACGACCGTTGGTTCCTAGATCGTATTTGTACACACATTCTTGCATTTGAAGGTGATAGTCAGGTTTATTACTTTGAAGGTGGTTACAGTGATTATGAAGAGAATCGCAAGAAGCGTTTGGGCGATGAAGCTCCAAAAAGAATTAGGTACAAGAAATTAGGCACGGTTTAAACCGGTTTAAATCTCAATGTTAGAAAGGGCAATTACTTCACTTAAGTAATTGCCTTTTTTGTTTGTTCATGCTCTGTATTGTCAATATTTACTGATGCTACAGAAGTTTTTATGAATTTGGAGAATAGACTCTTTAAAATTATAATTTAGTAGATGATCAATTTCATTTCAAAATCATTCATGCTCTGTAAGGTCAATATTTACAAGTACTACAGAGCTTTTTGTAAATTTGGTGAATAGAATCACTAAATTTATGTTTTCACTAAATTTTTGATTTCATTTCAAAATCATTCATGCTCTGCAGTATTAGTATTTACTGGTGCTACAGTCGTTTTTATGAATTTGGTGAATAGAATCACTTAATTCATGTTTTCACTAAATTTTTGATTTCATCTCAAAATCATTCATGCTCTGCAGTATTAGTATTTACTATTGTTACAGTCGTTTTTATGAATTTGGTGAACAGACTCTCTAAAATTACAATTTACTAGATGATCATTTTCATTTCAAAATCATTCATGCTCTGCAGTATTACTACTTACTGGTGCTACAGCCATTTTTGTGAATTTGGTGAATAGAATCACTAGACTCATATTTTCACTAAATTTTTGATTTCATCTCAAAATCATTCATGCTCTGTAGTATTAGTATTTACTGGTGATACAGCTGTTTTTATTAATTTGGTGAATAGATTCACCGTATTTACTATTTTTGTTTTTAAATTTTCCATCATGCTGATTTCTAGGCAAATAGTTGATTTTTTAAAGACACGAATTGCTAAGGGTAAAATTCTTGTGATTACTGGTCCGCGTCAAGTAGGTAAAACCACCTTGGCAAGAGAAGTTACCAACCAATTGAATTTGCCTACTAAATACTTTAATGGTGATTTACAAGAAGTGCGCGCTCAATTTGCTGAAATTACCATTGAAAATCTGCGAAACGTAATTGGGAGTCATGCTGTGCTAATCATTGATGAGGCACAGCGCATCGAAAACATAGGATTGATTCTAAAAATTATTTATGATGAATTGCCTGGGAAAATGATCTTAGTAACTGGTTCATCTTCGCTCGAATTGGGTGATAGTCTTTACGAACCGCTCACAGGCAGAAAACTCGAATACCATCTTTATCCAATTTCTTGGAATGAATACACAGGAAGTCTAGGCGACTTTGATAAGAAAGCAGCACTTGAAAAGCGCCTGATTTTTGGTTGTTATCCAGACGTAATCAATCAAGAAGGAGATGAATATGACGTGCTTTTTAACCTTGCTGAAAGCTATTTGTACAAAGATATTTTTGCTCTAGTGAATGTGCGCAAACCTCAGGTATTGCAAAAACTAACGCGGGCTTTGGCTTATCAAATTGGTGGTGAAGTTTCTTACAACGAGTTGTCAAACTTAGTTGGGATCGATAAAAATACTGTGGCGCATTACATCGATTTGCTAGAAAAGGCTTTTGTAGTGGTAACCCTTCAGCCTTTAAGTAGAAATCTGAGGAATGAAATTTCAACTAGTCGAAAGGTCTATTTCATGGACAACGGCATCCGAAACATGATCATTAACGATTTTAAACCGTTGAGTGATCGCGAAGATGTAGGTGCACTTTGGGAAAACTTCCTTTTCATTGAAAGGATGAAGCGCAATCATTACGCACGCCATCGGGTCAATCATTATTTCTGGCGCACACATGCCCAACAAGAAGTTGATTTGGTGGAAGAAAAGGATGGCGCCATGAAGGCATTTGAATTTAAATGGAACCCCAAGCGCAATACTAAGTTGCCTAGACCATTTGACAAAGCCTATAATGTGGCCAGTTTTGATGTGATTAACACAGAAACATTTGAAGCCTTTTTGACCTAAAAAGGCTTCTTTTTTTCTTTAGAAATTCTCGCTCAAAACACTTGAAAAAAAGTGGAGGTTCTTTAATCCTTTTACTTTTGCCGCCTTATGGCAACAAAACCTTCTACACCAAAAGGAACACGTGATTTTTTACCGCTTCAAAGCCTAAAAAGACAGTTCATTTTTGATACCGCGCGCGGTGTTTTTCAGCAGTTTGGCTATGTGCCAATCGAAACTCCGGCTATGGAGAATTTAGATACTTTGCTAGGAAAGTATGGAGAAGAAGGTGACAAGCTGATTTATAAGATCTTAAACAACGGTGACTTTTTAAGCAAGGCTTCGGAAGCTAAACTTGCTGCAAAAGATTCAAATTCAGTTTCATTTGAAATTAGTGATCGAGCCCTTCGCTACGACCTTACTGTTCCTTTCGCTCGTTTCGTTGTTCAAAACCAAAACGAACTTACCTTTCCATTTAAGCGCTTTCAAATACAGCCCGTTTGGCGTGCAGATCGTCCGCAAAAAGGGCGTTACCGCGAGTTTTACCAATGCGATGTAGATGTAATTGGTAGCGATTCGTTGCTCAATGAATCTGAGTTGCTCACCATTGTGGATGAAGTGTTTACTAAGCTCGGTTTAGGCGATATTGTAATCCGATTAAACAATAGAAAAATATTGAGCGGAATTGCCACAGCAGCGGGCATGAAAGAGCATTTTCAGAGCATGACCATTGCCATTGATAAGCTTGATAAAATCGGTCCTGAAAAGGTGAAGGAAGAAATGATCGCACAAGGATTGCCAGAAGCAGGCGTGAAAAAAGTGTTGAACCTAATCAAACTAAAAGGTAAGGTTGACGATACGCTTCGCATGCTTGCAGGCGCTGTAGTTGGTGTGGAAGAAGCTTATAAAGGAATTGAAGAAGTTAAGAATGTGATCAAAGCCTTGCCAGAGCGTGTACGCAACAAAGTAGAGCTTGACTTAACGTTGGCTCGCGGACTCAATTATTACACAGGAGCCATCATAGAAGTAGGTCACAAAGATTTTAATTCGAGTATTTGCGGTGGCGGCCGATACGATAACCTTACCGGCATTTTTGGCCTTGACGGCATGAGTGGCGTAGGTGTGAGTTTTGGTGCCGATCGCATTTATGATTTGATGGAAGATAAAAACTTGTTTCCAACTTCACTCAAAGCATCAAGCGATGTGTTGTTTGTAAACTTCGGCCCAGCCGAAGCTTTGGCTTGCATAGCCATGGCCAGCGAAATCAGATCCGTTGGCTTTTCTGCCGAAGTTTACCCCGATGAAGCCAAGCTTAAAAAGCAGATGAAATACGCTGACAGCAAGGGCATTCGCTTTGTGATGATGGTTGGTACGGAAGAATTGGCCAACAAGCAAGTCACCGTAAAAGATATGATTACAGGTGAGCAACACACTGTTTTTCAAAAGGATATTTCCTCATTCGTGATAGATAAACACCAAGATTAATGATTGAATTAGACCATCGCCATTATAGTATTCGAGAGATTTCTGAGCTCATTTCTTCAGGAGAAAAAATCCAACTTTCGGCTCAACTTGTTCAAAACATTGAAAAAGGTCGTGCATTTTTAGAAGACTATATCGACCGAGCTACCGCTCCAGTTTATGGAGTAAACACAGGTTTTGGAAGTCTTTGTGATACGGTTATTGGCAAAGCAGATCTTGGTAAATTGCAAGAAAACCTAGTACGCTCTCACGCTTGCGGGCTAGGCGATTTGGTAAAGCCTGAAATTGTAAAATACATGCTCCTTTTGAAAATCTTAGGACTTTCTAAAGGAAACTCAGGCGTAAAACTAGAAACGGTAAATGCACTCATTCAGTTTTACAATCTAGATATTTTACCGGTTGTATATGAACAAGGTTCCTTAGGCGCTTCGGGCGATTTAGCTCCGCTTGCACATCTTTCTTTGGCGCTTTTGGGCGAAGGAAAAGTGTATTTCAAAAACATGATTTTCGAAACCTCAAAGGTGTTTGAGCTAAAAGGCTTAAAGCCTGTTTCGCTTGGCGCGAAAGAAGGATTGGCATTGCTTAATGGCACACAGTTTATGAGCGCTTACGCCACTTACATGCTCGCTAATCTTGATCATCAGGTAAAGAATTTAGATAAAATTTCGGCCTTGAGCCTCGATGCTTTTGACGGCAGAATAGAACCTTTTGATGATGCTGTTCATGCATTGCGTCCGCATTCGGGTCAGCGCGAAACTGCCCAAACAATGCGTGAAATGCTTGCGGGCAGCGAATGGATTACCAAGGCAAAAGCGCATGTTCAAGATCCATATTCTTTCCGTTGCATACCTCAAGTACATGGCGCTAGCAAAGATGCCATTGCCTATGTGCGCTCTGTGGTCGAAACCGAAATCAACTCGGTAACAGACAACCCAACATTGATTCCTGAAGAAGATAAAATCATTTCTGCTGGAAACTTTCATGGTCAACCATTGGCTTTGGTGCTCGACTTTTTGTGCATTGCTATGGCAGAATTGGCAAGCATTTCAGAAAGAAGAACCTATAAGCTAATCAGCGGACAGCGTGGCTTGCCAGCTTATTTGGTGGCAAACCCCGGGTTGAATTCAGGTTTGATGATTGCACAATACACCGCAGCTTCTATTGTGAGCCAAAACAAGCAACTGTGTACTCCGTCTTCTGTAGACACCATCGATTCGTCAAACGGACAAGAAGACCACGTAAGCATGGGCGCAAATGGCGCTACCAAAGCGTTGCGTGTGTTTGAAAATCTCAAAAAAGTAATCGCTATAGAATTGCTAAACGCGGCTCAAGCGGCCGATTTCAGAAAAGGAAAATCATCTGAAATTCTTGAGAATCTTAGAAATGACTACCGCGAAAAAGTTCCATTTATTGAAGATGACGTTGTTGTAAGTGATTTGATTCATAAAACGATTGCGTTTCTAGAACATTAATTTCTGAGCTAATTTTTATGAACCGGCTAAAGATGGATTTGCAGTTTTTGTTGTCGTTCATCTTGTTGGTTTCTGCAGTCGTTGCATTTAGCCAAGATTCAAATCAGGTTCAATCTTCAGCTTCAAAATCCGAAAAATCGGTGATCATTGGAATGTATTATGATCTGTCATCGGTTGGTCAAGTTCCAATGCATAATATTGGTGGGCGCAGCGCAGTAGTTGTTGATGATAAATGGTTTTTAGGTGGTTTTGCTCAAGGCAATCTAGCCTTAAATTTCGATTATAAATACCTCGGTCTTCCAGCTCGAATCTACACAGGCCAAGGCGGTTTATGGTTCGGGCGGTTTATTCTTCCAGAAAAACAGCTAAACCTTGCTTTGTCGGCTTGGTTTGGTGGTGGCGTTTTTGGTTCGGAAGTAAGACTGAGCCCAGAAGGTGAGGAGTTAAGAACCGCGGATGCCTACAATACTGAGTTTTTTCAGTGCGGACCGCAAGTTGATGTATTCGTTAAAGTATTACCCTTCGTAAAGTTGTCTGCAAGTCTCGGCTATCGATTCACCCTCGGTATGAAATACAATCCTATCGTAAACAATGCACAAATGAATTCCGTTTTTGCACAAGTCGGTTTTACTTTAGGGCCTTTTAAAGACTAATTTTTCTGTTATGATTTTCGAAAACAAACTACGCGTTCGCTATGCAGAAACTGACCGAATGGGCTATTGCTACTACGGAAATTTCGCAGCATATTTTGAAGTAGCGCGTGTAGAAGCGCTTCGCAGTTTGGGTATTTCTTACAAAAAACTAGAAGACGATGGTATTATCTTACCAGTATTAGATTATCAAATAAAGTATTTTAAACCAGCTTATTATGATGAAGAATTGCGCATTGAAACCACCATTGATCTGGTGAAAGGAGTGCGGATTTTGTTTTCATACAAAACCTTCAACGAAAAAAATGAGCAAATAAACCAAGCGTCAAGCACCTTGGTATTTGTTGATTTCGAAACCAAAAAACCGTTGAGTCCACCAGCTTATTTGGTCGAAATATTGTCAAATGCTGCTAACAATTAAGGTTTCAATAATCTAATGCAAATGCATCGGCCGTTTATCGTTAAGCAGCACTTTTGCTGCGTGAGGTCACTACTATTTATACTTTTCTTTTTGGTTTTTACCCTTTCGGGGAAATCACAAGAAGAAACGCCACCGCCAAAGCCAGAAGCTAAGCCGCTATCAAACGTTGTTTTTCAGTTTGATAATAGGCGCGAAAACTACTATGGAGTAAAAGGCCGCACCAACGGATTGAAGCTCGGTCTTGAGTTTTATAAATTTGCGCGCGTGGGAGTTGGATTTTATTCCAACAACAGATTTTATCCATACAACTATCCTGATCGGCCCACTAATTTGAATCAAACTATTTCTCTTCGCTATACTGCACTGTTTACTGAGATAGTCGCTTTCAGAGGTTTTCGTCACGAAATTTCGTTTCCAGTAAGCTATGGAAAAGGCTTTGCTGAAGTCAATAAGTTTTCGCTCGAAAGCACTTCGCCCACATTTATTGGCACCGATACTATTTCAAATATTCAATTGCTAGACATTGGAATAAACGCCCATTATAAACCGATTCCCTTTTTTGGCGTTGGTTTCGGTTTTGGATACAGAGCAAATATCAACAACGTTCCAAACCTCAAAGAACCGCTCTCCAGAGCATATTTTGATTTCAAACTAAAGCTGTTTATCGGCTATGTTTACAAGGCCGTGTTCAAGCCAAAAAGCATCAAAGAAGAAAGAGCATATTACAAATACCGAAAAGAGCAG
>CAZWXC010000111.1:0-7280 GCA_964637935.1 uncultured Flavobacteriales bacterium
CACTTGGTGTCACATCAATTTCCACACTTTCTACAGAAGCTAACTTTTCAATTTCTTCCATTTTACTCAGTGGAAGCGGGAAATTATACATGAATTTCTCACCCAATTGTTGCCCTTGAAAATCTTGAAGGTTCACATCAAAACTGTCTTTCATCAACTGTTTGTTCAGCGGTCGGGTAGAGGTGATGTTGAATTTGTACTGAAAGTCGTTTGGAATAAAAGCGGTTTCGCCATTAATGAATAGTTTGGCGCCTTCCACCTTCAGTTCATCGCCTGGCA
The DNA here is from genome assembly GCA_964637935.1 of uncultured Flavobacteriales bacterium. GTDB lineage: Bacteria > Bacteroidota > Bacteroidia > Flavobacteriales_G > Salibacteraceae > SHAN690. The sequence goes on from CAZWXC010000111.1 coordinate 280, forward strand.
AGGCCACACAGCGCTTGATATAATGCTCGCGTTTATCAACTGGGCGCACCACATAGGGCATTTGCTCTTTAATGGTTCTTCGGGCATAGTTTTCATAAACTGATAACGGACGCTCGGCAATTCCGCGTTCTGCATCGCGCTGGCGCAACAAATACACTTGGTCACGCACCACTTGCTCATAGCTTCGCTGACTTTGATATTCTAGCAAAACGGTGTCGCCTTCAGGATAGTTAAACACAACGATATCGTTGCGTTCAACTTTTCCAAAACCAGGCAAACGCTGGTATGGAAGTTCAATCCATTCTAAATAACTAGGCACCGTACTACTCGGTATACTATGGTGAAAAAACGGAATGCTCAATGGTGTTTGAGGCACTTTAGGCCCGTAAGCCATCTTGCTCACAAACAGAAAATCACCAATCAAAAGTGATTTTTCCATAGAACCTGTAGGAATGGTAAATGCTTCTAAAAAATAGGTTCTGATAATGCTAGCAGCAACAATGGCAAACACAATGGCATCTCCCCATTCGCGAGCTGGCCCTTTTTTGTTTTTAGGCAAGCTTCGGTCTATTTGACCAATAAATTTCGTTTCTGGTTTGTTGGCCCAAGCTGGAAAAGCAATGAAAGGCAATAGCACTGCAAATGCTTGTTCGCCCAATTCGCGCTTGCCAAAAACAGTTGCCAAATTGCTATTATAAACCATCAGCATTATAATATTTACTCCAGGCAAAATCAGGAGCAAACACCACCACCAAGGGCGCTGAATGATGCGTGAAAGCACGTAAAAATTATACAATGGAATGAGACCTTCCCAAGCCTTGCGTCCTGCCTTTGGAAAAAGCATGTAAAACGACACAAAGTAGCCGATAAGGATGATGGCGTATATGATGTAAGACATAATTAAAAGCTAATGAGTGGCGAAGAAACAAACTTTCGTTTGTAAACGCGTGCTATTTTGTTGAATGGTTGATTTATAAGTTGGTTGACTAAAACAAATATTACAAGCCAAGCATGTGGCTCATGGTGTAAAACCCTTTTTTATCGTGTAAAAATTCGGCAGCCAATACCGCACCCATTGCAAATCCTTGGCGCGTTTTTGCTTCGTGTTTAAACGAGATCAAATCAATGTCTGATTCGTAATTCACTATATGTGTGCCTTTTACATCGCCTTCGCGAATGCTATGTATGCTCATGTCTGAAGCTGTTGGGCCGTCATGCGAAAGTTTCCACGCGCTTACCCGCGGATTTGCTGCAATGATTTGGTTGGCTGTGGTAATGGCGGTTCCGCTGGGTTCGTCTAGCTTTTGCGTGTGATGAATCTCGTCCATACTCACTTTATAGGCAGGATAATCGGCCATAAGTGCGGCCAATTTTTTATTGATTTCCCAAAATAGGTTTACCCCAATGCTAAAGTTTGATGCCCAAAAAAAGGAGCCGTCATGTTCGGTACACATCTTTTCTACATCCGTCATTTGGTCATACCAACCCGTGGTTCCGGTTACTGTTTTTATGTGGTGCTCAAGGCAAAATTGAAAGTTGGTGAGTGCTGCTTCGGGCCGCGTAAATTCTATGACTACGTCAGCTTGTTTCAGCACCTCTTTTTCTTCGGTGGTGCTGTTACTTGTGATTTTAGTAATCACTTCATGTCCGCGCTCTAGCGCAATGGCTTCAATGGTTTTGCCCATTTTTCCATATCCAAAAAGACCAATTTTCATCACTAGAAATTGAATTTGAGTTGCAAGCCAGTTACGGGCATTCGGTGCGCGGTGTATTGCATGGTTGGCATTACTTGCATGGATAAATCATCGCTCACGTCAAACGAAAATAAGTGCGCATCAACGGTTGCATCAAGTATTTGTAATGCATAAACGGCAATAAAAGCGATGTAAGAATATTCCATCCAACTGCGATATTGATCAGCATATTCACGCTCTAAAGCAGTGAGTTGATTGAGCTGCGCTTGATCTAAGGTGCCATCATTGAATTCGCTAATTAGGCCTAGGTCATTTGTATCATAGTCCAGAACAAAGGCCCTTTTGTAGCGCAAGTATTCTTTTCTGTTGCTTACTATAAAATAGGTAGCTGTTCCTAATCCCGCATATACAATCGGAATTTTCCAATAGCTTTCATTATAGAATTGGCCAGCCCCGGGAACCACAGCACTGAATAGTGCAGCTTTTTTAGGATTCTTCTTCTTTGGAATTTTTACGGAAACTGTGTCTCCATCAATTGATTGAGTAGAGTCTTGTGCAGAACTGAGGAGTGAAAAAAAACAAAAGACCGCTAGAATACTGTATTTGATTGCTTTACTCATAAATTGGTTTTGCAAATAAACGGCATTCTAACGGCCTTATTCGTTCGATAAGAAAAATTGAGATTCTATTTGTTGATCAAATCCATGATTCTATTCAAATCATATTCATTGCTGAATTCGATGGTTATTTTACCATTTCCTTTCGGTAAAAACTTGAAATCAACTTTCGCACTCAATTGATCGCTCAAGTTTCTGCGCGCATCAGAATAAAACTGTTTTACCTGTTGCTCTTCGTTTTTTGTCGGTTTTGGAGCTTTTGCTTTTCGAGCCAAATTTTCGACATCGCGCACAGATAGCACTTCGTCAATAATGCGTTCAAAAATCTCGAGCTGTTTTTCTAGGTCGTCAATATTGATCAACGCACGAGCGTGGCCCATAGAAATAAGGCCTTTTTGCAAAGCCATTTGAATTTCTGGTGGCAACTTCAGCAAACGCAAAAAGTTGGTGATGTTTGATCGGCTTTTGCTGATTTTTTCACTCAAACCTTCGTGTGTCAAATCACACTCTTCAATCAGTCGCTTGTATGAAATCGCAACTTCAATCGGGTTTAAATCTTCACGCTGAATGTTTTCTACCAATGCCATTTCTAGCATGGTTTGATCATTAGCTACACGCACATAAGCTGGAACTTCATCCAAGCCCGCCAATTGCGAAGCTCTAAATCTGCGTTCGCCACTTATTAATTGATAACTGTCGTTACCAACTTTGCGCACCGTAACCGGCTGAATAATTCCGTGCGTGCGAATGCTTTCTGCAAGTTCGTCAAGCGCGGTAGATTCAAATCGTGTGCGTGGTTGAAAAGGATTAGCCTCAATTTGAGACACATTGATCATCGCAATACTGCCAACGGTAGCTCTACCGCCAGCATTTTCGCCTGTTGTTATATCAGTTTCTGCGCTTTCTAACAAAGCACTTAAACCTCGTCCTAAAGCACTTTTCTTAGGATTCGCCATTAAAAACCTCCACTATTTTATCCTTCTCACTGATCCTTGTCATCTCATTCTTTTGTAGAATTTCTCTTGCAAGGTTTAAGTAGTTTACTGCACCAGAACTTGATGCATCGTGCATGATGATTGATTCACCATGCGATGGCGCTTCGCCCAATTTTGTATTTCGGTGTACGATGGTATCAAAAACCAATTGCTGGAAGTGCATTTTCACTTCTTCTACCACTTGGTTTGCCAATCTTAAACGTTGGTCATACATGGTAAGCAACATGCCTTCTATGCCCAAATCTGGGTTTAGTCTTGATTGTACAATTTTGATCGTATTCAATAGTTTGCCTAAACCTTCCAATGCAAAGTATTCGCACTGAACAGGTACAATCACACTGTCTGCAGCGGTAAGTGCATTCACAGTAATCAAACCTAAAGAAGGCGAGCAATCGATGATAATGAAATCATAATCATCCTTTACTTTGGCCAAAGCCATGCGCATCATACGCTCGCGGTTTGGCAGGTTTATCATTTCTATTTCAGCACCCACCAAGTCGATATGCGCTGGCAAAATATCCAAATTTGGATTTTTGGTATTAAGAATAATGTCTTTTGGCTCAACTTGATTTATGATACACTCATAAATACTAGTGCGCACATTTCGTGGATCAAAGCCCACACCAGATGTGGCGTTGGCTTGCGGATCGGCATCCACAATTAGGGTCCTTTTTTCTAGCACACCAAGGCTTGCAGCCAAGTTGATGCTGGTGGTGGTTTTACCAACTCCACCTTTTTGATTTGCAACGGCTATTATTTTTCCCATGTCTTACAATTCTTTTGTTTCGCCAATTTGCATCAGCATTAAATTCTTTCCAGCCTCACTAAACGATTTTACAGCCGCTTCATGATCTATTTTGATGTAGCCAAACGTGTCGAAGTGCATTCCTATTACGTGGTCACATGCTATAAAATCTGAAGCTTTAATCGCATCCTTTACACCCATGGTAAAATTATCTCCAATGGGCAGCAAAGCTACATCTAGATTGAAATCTTCGGCTATCAATTTCATGTCAAATGTTAACGCTGTGTCGCCAGCATAGTACAATGTTTTGTCATCTGCCTGAATTACAAAGCCTCCAGGATTTCCACCATATGTTCCATCTGGCATAGCACTAGAATGAATGGCATTCACATATTTGATGGTTCCAAAATCAAAGGTCCAGATTCCACCGAGATTCATCGGATGATTGTTTTCAACTCCCTTGTTGGCGTACCAGCTGACAATTTCAAAATTGCTCACCAATTTGGCTCCCGTTCGCTTTAAAATAACTTCGGCATCAGCCACATGATCTTCATGACCATGCGATAAGAACACATAATCGCATTCAATTTGATCAACCGAAAGCTTCGAAATCAATGTGTCATCGAAGCTATTTTTCCTTATTTCATTGGCCAATTCGTTGGGCGAAATGAATGGATCGAACAGAATTTTGGCCTTTTGTGTCTCTAATAAAAAACAAGAATGTCCGAGATAGGTTAATTTCATTTGGAAACGTTTCTTTGCCGAGCTCAAAAGTCTGAATAAATCTATTGTGAAACGGCCTTTTGACGGGTATGTTATCGAGGTGTTTTGAACAAAAATCTGTGAACAAGAAGTGATTACTGTAATAAGCGGAACAAATAGGAATGGCAATGTAAGTGTGCGCATTGCTGCAAGTGTGGTGGAGTTGTTAACAAACATTGGAGTTGATGCACAGCTTCTTGACCTTCAAAAACTACCTCGGGATTTTGTGTTTCACAACGATGTTTTTGGCAATGCCGATCCGGGCATGAGTGCCATTGCTGAGCAGTTTATCAGCACGGCTGATAAGTTTGTGTTTGTAGTGCCAGAATACAATGGTAGTATGCCGGGAGTTTGCAAAGCATTTATAGATGCCGTGTGGCCCGAGCAGTTTAAAGACAAGAAGGCAGCATTGGTGGGCATTTCTAGCGGCCGAGCAGGAAACGTGCGCGGCTTAGATCATTTGACCAACATTCTCAACTACCTGCATGTTGCTGTTTTACCTCATAAGGTAAACATTACCCATGTTGAGGCGCACTTGAGTGAAGATGGGCATTTGAAAGAACAAAAAACCATTGATTTGCTGGAAAAGCAACTTAGGACTTTTGTCAAGTTTTAGTGCTTTAAGGCCTACTTAATGTTCTTCCGATTTATTTTGAAGATTGTGAACTCAAAAGCCAATTCTCTTGGCGAGAAGTCGAGAGAATTGTCGCGTTCGTTTGTTTTCGAAATCAACAATCCTTTTGATGTTACTAGCATTGAATTCGGGTCGAATAATCCCGAAAACTCACAAACTGTTAGGAAATTGAACTTCGAGTCGTAGACCAGTAAATTCCAATGTTTTTGAAGGAGAGCACTATCCTTGATGTAATTTTCTTTTGCATCAGAAGAGGCTCTTTTGCAAATTCGATAGTAGAGGTTTCGGTACTCGTCAAACAATAGCGGACCGTAAATTTCTTCTGAATTTTTTTTGAAGACTTCCTGTTCGTGCGAACTATCAAAAAGCGGTTTTTCCATTGTTCTATAATCCACAAACTTTGGTGGTTCTGGATTATACAATTGGATAGTGTCAATCTCCTTGGTTTGATGATTAACAGATAGCGCAAACACTTTTAGTTTGAAGCTGACGATTGAAAATGAATCATTTACAAACAAGTAAGGAAAAAGCAGCTGATTGCTTTTATAGAGTTCAATAAGTCGCGGATAAGCAATGCTAAATGCAATGCTCGAACTGTCCTTTGCTAGTAAACTTAACGTTGAAATTGTATTCGAGAAGTAGTTTCCCATGCTATCTGGGCCATGGCAAGTGAATACAAACTGAGAATCAATCGCCTGAATCCCACCATGATTTGGGGGTGAAAGTGAATATGCTATTGATGTTTCAACCCAATTTGTGTCTGTTTTACCAATAATGAAAAGCCTATTGGTTTCGTATTCCAAAGCATAAATGGTTTCTTCGTCATCTATGCCCGATGATGTGAAAAAAGGTTTGTTTGGCTCTGCTCCAACGCAGCTATAATTGTTTTGAGTTTGCAAAAGCTCAAGATTAAAAGTCTTATGCATTTTAGGCTTAAAAAGACCAACTACGTGGAGTTTTGCATTGACAATATCATAAGCCACCAAAGCATCTTTACGATTGTATTTGGTCGTGTAAGCGTGATGAATTCTGCCAACTGAATGCAGATCAACCTGTATGGTCTTTTTTCTGATTTGGAAAACCTCTTTTTGACTGCAAGATGTAAGTAGTGCAAAAAGTATAATAGTAGGTAGTTGACGAATCAAGCTCATTTCAGGCAACATGTTCATCAAATATAAAGTGAGTAACGCTATAAGTTGTTAATCCAACCCATCACTTCTTCAATTACTTTTTCATTTTTCAGAATACTGCGATGGCCAATGCCTTCATACTTGCGTGCATCCATATTTGGTTGAATCGATTTCAAAACATCAAGATGGGTGTGTGGTACATCTTTATCTTCTAGGCCGTGAAGCCCTAAAACGGGGCAACCTACTTTTTTAAAGGTGTTTTCCATCGCTACTTCGTCAAAAGTGGTGTTGTAGCGTTCAATTGCTTTTTGACGAATGCCAGCATGTATTTTGTTACTTGCATTGATGGTGTTAGTAAACGAGCTCAAAATGTCTTCGGCTACTACTGGAGCGCCCAAGGTTACTAATGCCGGTAGGCTTCCTT
>CAZWXC010000112.1:0-7272 GCA_964637935.1 uncultured Flavobacteriales bacterium
AAAAATGAGATTGTATCTCATTCAACTTAGTTAATTCTGATATGGCAAATCCTTTCTTTTCAATGTTTGATAATACAGCTATGAATGGGTCAAACTTGTCTGCCACCAATTTGTATTGCGCCAACAAGGCTTGATCTGTTAACGGATTCAATCCAAGACTTTCATCACCTAGTATTAATGCACTATGCACTTGTTCAAATGATTCTAAATCAGAACGGAAAGCATGCATTGCAGACACACCACTAACAGATGAAAGCGCCAAATCCTTGACCAATTTTTGTGAAATCATTCGCTGCCTTCCAGACAGATTGATCAAATTTCCTTCTAAGGCTACTGTTTGTAAATTGGAACTAATTAGCCATTGCCCCGCAATAATCAAGACAACAATGGTTGCTAAAATAATGACATAAGATTTGGTGATCGAAAACCGCATGGACGGTATTACGCAGAAATCATAAATGAGATTTGATCTTGAATTTCTTCGTATGAAATTGGCTTTGTAAAATACTTGTTCACAATAGGATACTCATTTGCAATTTCCAAATCGGCCTTTAAAGTTGAAGAAGATAAAACCCAAATGTGAGGCTGTTTTGCCAGATGTTTATAATGCGTATTCAAGGCTGCTAAAAACTCGCGGCCATCCATACCTGGCATGTTCAAATCGAGAAATAAAATGTCTGGAAGTTTATCTGATTTGCTTTTGTTTTCAATAAAATAATCTAACGCTTCAATTGCACTCATGAACCCGAAAATATGCTTCACTTGTGCTACATCTTCAAGCGTTGTTTCCATGACATACTGATGGATGTCATCATCGTCTACAACACATACATTAAGACTATTCATTTTTTTATGCTTTTTGGTTGCTTGCGTGCAAATATCCGCTATTTCAGGTTTTGAAGCTTCTTATGCTTTGGATAGTTAGCGGTTTTAGACGAAACAATTCCGTATCTTGAGTAAACATAAAAATCGCTTAACCTATAAACTACAATAAACCAAGCATTTAGTTTACAACTAGATAACATTTTAATATTTCAAAATTGTTCTAGATTTTAACAACTACATTTTTCAACTTCATTTAAACCTATTTTAGACCATTGCCTTAGCATTAAGCAAACATTCTTTTAACGCTTATTAAATATTACTAACAATTATCTGACTCACCTTTGGTTAAGTTCAATCACCATCATGGAAAACTTAGTTAACAAGGAAGATATAATGCAAGCCGCCAATTTGAAAAAATTTGGAGCCGATCGTGTTGCAACATTGATTATGAAAACACTTCGCCTTGAGCGTGTAAATAGTGTTTATCTAAAGGCACAATCAAGCGACTCGCTAGAGTTTATAGATAAAGTTTTTGCCGAACTCAACATTAAGTTTGAGGTCAGCGAAAAAGATTTAGCTAATATTCCCAAAACAGGCGCTTTCATTACCGTTTCAAACCATCCTTATGGTGGCATTGATGGCTTGATTTTACTCCGAATCTTATCGCAAGAACGCAGCGACTATAAGTTGATGGCCAATTTTCTGCTTCAAAAAGTAGTGCCACTCAAAAGTCAGTTTGTATCTGTAAATCCATTTGATTCTGACATCAGCGCCAAAAGCAGTTTGAAAGGAATCAAGCAAACGCTTCAGCATTTGAGTGATGGTGCTCCGTTGGGCATTTTTCCGGCTGGCGAGGTGTCAAGTATCCACAATGGCAGCGTTACCGACAAGCAATGGAATGACAGCGTGATCAAGTTGATTAAAAAAGCAGAAGTGCCTGTTATTCCAATCTTTTTCAGTGGTGGAAATAGCATTTTCTTTCATCTTTTGGGATTGATCAATCCTAAATTAAGAACCATAAAACTTCCGTCTGAATTACTGAACAAGAAGAACAAAACAATTGAAGTGCGCATAGGCAAACCTATTTCGGTAAAGGAGCAATCGCAATTTGAAGACAACGAAAAATATGGTCGTTACCTGCGTTCTAAAACCTACGCACAGGGCAGCGCCATTGAGGTGAAACGCTTTTTCAGAAATGGACTCAAGAAAAATCCGAATCAAGAAGAAATCATAGCCGAAACAGATATTCAATCCATTGTAACTGAAATTGAATATTTGAAACGCGATCATTTTTTATTCCATTCTTCTAACTATGAGGTGTATTGCGCTCCCAGCGAAATCATCCCAAACACATTGCAAGAAATTGGTCGCTTGCGCGAAATCACTTATCGCGAAGTAGGCGAAGGCACCAATCATGCGTGCGATTTAGATGAATTTGATCTTTACTATCAGCACTTGATTATTTGGGATGCCGAAGCCAAAGCGATTGTTGGCGGTTATAGAATTGGAAAAGGAGCCGACATCATGCGCGGTTATGGCATTCGTGGTTTTTACTTGCACGAATTATTCAAGATCAAAAAACCGATTTGGCCCATATTTAGTCAATCGCTTGAGTTGGGGCGCAGTTTTATTGTGAAAGCTTATCAGCGAAAACCTTTGCCTCTTTTTCTTCTTTGGAAAGGAATTTTGGTGTTTTTACTCAAAAATCCAGGATACCGATATTTAACAGGCCCGGTAAGCATTAGCAATCAGTTTTCAGGATTTTCAAAAGGCATTTTAATTGAATTTTTGAAACGCGATTTCTATAACAACGAACTGGCTGAACACATCAAACCAAGAAAAAAATTTAAAGTAGACGCTTCTTTGGTTGATGTGGATATACTGCTCGAATCTTCGCAAAAAGACTTGGCCAAGTTGGATAAAATCATTCAAGAAATAGAGCCAATGGGTTTGAATTTGCCTGTGCTTTTCAAAAAATATATCAAGCAAAACGCAAAAGTTATTGGTTTTAATACCGACCCAAAATTTAACAATGCACTGGACGGTTTTATGCTGCTTGATATTTACGATATTCCTCAAGAAACGCTTAAATCATTGATGAAAGAGCTCGAAAATCCTGATTTGGATGCTGCTCTAAAAGCGCGCAATCTGGTATAAACTTGTTGTAAGGTTTCTGGTTTGAACATCGTCTCTGTAAATCTTCAATTTGCATTTGTACGTAAGTGGACACATCTTTGGAACCAAACAACAAAAAACATGGCAAGCTATTACGAATCAAAAGACCTTAAACTATTCGGAAAAATCAAAGATTACGATAAAGAACTTGGAAACAAATTCTTTGATTGGTATGGCGAAGTGTTTAAAGAAGGCGCACTAACAGCGCGCGAAAAAGCAATCATAGCCTTAGCCGTGTCGCATGCAGTGCAGTGTCCGTATTGCATTGATGCATACACCGAAGATTCGCTCAAGCATGGCTTTAATAAGGAGCAAATGATGGAAGCGGTGCATGTAGCTGGCGCAATTCGCGGTGGCGCAAGTTTGGTTCACGGAGTGCAAATGATGAACAAAGTGAACAAACTGGAAATGTGATGCAAGCAACAAAATCATTAAAGGCGAGAAAAAACAACTTATCAGACCCAAAAGAGCAAATAAAACTCTTGAGTGACGGGCCTTTTGCCGATGGCGAATTACCAACGTTTTCTCAAAAACTGAGCGAAATTGGTCAACCTATTTTAAGACCTACAGGCCTCGATATTTTGCAAATAAACGTGGGCTACATGTGCAACCAAACATGCAAGCATTGCCACGTAGATGCAGGCCCAGATCGTAAAGAAATTATGACGCGAGACACCATGGGTCATATCATCAAAGTGCTGGAAAACAACAAGATCAAAACACTTGATTTGACCGGTGGAGCCCCCGAAATGAATCCAGACTTTAGATGGTTTGTTGAGCAATCTTCGCCATGGGTAGATGAGATTATTGTTCGCTCAAACCTGACCATTATTACGGCCAACAAAAAATACTTTGACCTACCTGAGTTTTTTGCTCAAAACAAGGTTCGTGTGGTTTCAAGTTTACCGTTTTACAATGCCGACAAAACTGATAGACAGCGTGGCGAAGGCGTTTTTCAGAAATCGATAGATGGATTGCACATGCTCAACAAAGTGGGCTATGGCGTGCCAGGATCAGGATTGTTTCTAGACTTGGTTTACAATCCAACAGGCGCATTTTTACCCGCTGCACAAGAATCGCTTCAAGCAGATTTTAAAAAGGCGCTGAAAGAAGAGTTTGACATAGATTTCAATCACTTATTCTGCATCACAAACCTTCCCATTAGCCGCTTTTTAGAATACTTGGTAGCCAGCGAAAACTATGAAGAATATATGGATAAATTGGTGGAAGCATTCAATCCAGCGGCAGTAGATGGAGTGATGTGTAAAAACACTGTTTCAGTGAGCTGGACAGGCGATTTATTCGATTGTGACTTCAACCAAATGCTAGCATTGCCTTTGGCGGGAAAAGCTCCAAAAAACATCAAAGATTTTGATTTGAACAAAGTAAACGATCGCAATATTGTGATCAACCAACATTGCTATGGATGCACTGCTGGCGCGGGTTCGTCTTGTCAAGGAAGTTTAGTTTAGATTTGCATTGTGACCGCAAACGACAGCCTTATCATTTTTGTAAAAAACCCTGAAAAGGGAAAGGTAAAAACACGCCTTGCAAAAGACATTGGCGATGATCAAGCACTGCATGTTTACCATCGTCTATTGCAATACACCAAAAGCATTTCAAAGCCATTGAACTCAGAAAAGTTAGTTTACTATTCTGATTTTATTGACAATAATGACCTTTGGGACAACATGACCTTCGAAAAACATTTGCAAAATGGAGCAGACCTTGGCGAACGCATGCAAAATGCTTTTGCTGAAGCATTTGCAAGAGGCCAACAGCGCGTTTTAATCATCGGAAGCGATTGTGTTGAACTAGAAACCTACATGATAAAAGAAGCATTTGCCGTACTTGAAAACAACGATGTGGTAATTGGTCCAGCCAAAGATGGTGGCTACTATTTGCTAGGCATGCGCAAATTCTATCCTACCCTTTTCGAAAATAAACCTTGGAGCAGCGAAGATTTGCTGATGGACACCATCATCGATCTGAAAAAATTAAACGCGCCTTATTATTTGCTCAAAACGCTAAGCGATATCGATCATGTAGAAGATTTGGCATTAATGTCAAAATTGCCCGAGCAAAAATCAGAAGACTGGTTCTGATTCAATCCCTTTTATCACCTTTGAAACCATGTGTGGCATTGTAGGATTAATCCGCTTAAACGATCATGGTAAAACATCATTATCAAAAATTGATAATGCGGTACAAAGCCTGCATCACCGTGGTCCAGACTATCAAAATAGTTGGAAAAACGATCGAGTAGCATTAGGCCACGCTCGGCTATCCATCATTGATTTAGATCCAAGATCTCACCAACCAATGAGCGATGAAAGCGGCAGATACAAACTCGTTTTTAATGGCGAAATCTACAATTTCAAAGAACTTAGACAGGAGTGCGAAAACAACGGTTATCAATTTAAAGCAGAAGGTGATACCGAAGTTTTGCTAGCACTTTATATGCGCTTTCGCGAAAAGTGCCTCGACAAGCTCAATGGCTTTTTTGCTTTCGCAGTGTATGATCTAGAAACGGAAACAGTTTTTGTTGCAAGAGATCGTTTCGGAATAAAACCATTGGTCTACTATGTCAATGAAGGCGAATTTGCTTTTGCATCTGAAATGAAAGCTTTAATGGCTTTGGGAATTCCAAAAACCATTGATAAAGTATCGCTTTTCACCTATTTCAAACTAAATTACATACCCGCGCCTAGTACAATTTTGCAAAAAGTGCACAAGCTTGAACCAGGCAAATATGTAACCATCGATTTAAAAAGCCCAAGCTTAACACCCAACCTTAAAACTTGGTACACCATACCGTTTGATCCAGAAGAAGCTAAAAAACTGAGTCCGCATGATTACTCGCAATCGCAAAAAGTGCTGAAGCGATTTGTGCGCGAATCCATAAAAAAGCGATTAGTGGCAGATGTACCTGTAGGTACTTTTTTGAGTGGTGGCATAGATTCTAGTATCATCACGGCCATTGCAGCTCAAGAAAAACAAGACATTGAATCGTTTAGCATTGGCTTTAGCGATACGCCCTACTATGATGAAAGCAGCTATGCCGCTGAGGTGGCAAAGCATTTGGGTGTAAAACATCATGTATTTGATGTGAAGCAGCAGCAGCTTTACGAAGCAGCTCAAAAAGTGCTTGATCATCTTGACGAACCATTTGCAGATTCATCGGCATTGAATGTATATGTGCTTTCGCAAGAAGTAAGCAAGCACGTAAAAGTGGCTTTGAGTGGCGATGGTGGTGACGAACTTTTTGGTGGCTACCATAAGCATGGCGCTGAATTCAAATTGCGTCATCCAAAACTTCAAGAACATATCGTGGGAAATCTTCACAATCTCTGGTCGCAATTACCAGCATCAAGAAGTGGAAAGATTCCAAATTTGGTGCGTCAGCTTCAAAAGTTTTCGGATGGATATCAACTCAGCAAGCGCGACAGATATTGGCGCTGGGCCGGAATTATGAAAGAAGAAGAAGCTAATTATTTGATTAGCGAACAAATGCTGGAACGTGAGCATAGGCTTTCTGATGCGGGTCATATTTACAAAAAACGTAAGGACGCATTGCTCAGAAACATGACCAAAACAGGTAGTTTGAATGAAGTTTTACTCACCGATATGCAAATGGTGCTTACAAACGATATGTTATTCAAGGTAGACAGCATGAGTATGGCACATGCTTTAGAAGTGCGTACTCCTCTACTCGATCCGAGTATTGTAAAGTTCGCTTTTCGACTTCCAGTTGAGTTTAAAGTAAATCACAATTTCAAAAAGAAAATACTGCAAGACAGCTACCGCGATATACTGCCTGAAAGTGTTTTTAACCGACCTAAAAAAGGTTTTGAAGTACCTCTGCTTGAATGGTTTAATGGACCAATGCGCAGCATGTTTACCGCGCTTTGCAGCGAAGAAGAATTTATCCGTGATCAAGGTTTACTCAACTTTCAGGCAGTACAAGAATTACATTCGCGGCTTTATAGCAAAAATCCAGGCGATGCACCATCCACAGCATGGGCTTTGGTCGTATTTCAGCACTGGTATAAAAAGTATATGTTGTGAGTTTCCCCAAACGCCCGATTAAAGTACTCAGAATCATCAATCGCTTTAACTTAGGTGGACCAACGTTTAACGTGGCCTATTTAAGCAAATACATGTCAGAACCTTTCGAAACAAGGTTGATTGGCGGTATGAAAGATGATTCTGAAGCATCCTCTGATTTCATTCTCAATTCGGTTGGTCTTACGCCAGAATATATTCCGAACA
>CAZWXC010000113.1:0-7242 GCA_964637935.1 uncultured Flavobacteriales bacterium
TGCTTGTGACTGATGAAATTAGTCACCACCGGATAGGCGAATTTTGTTATCAGACTTAGCGTGAAAAAAGAGGTTTTTTCAGACCAAATGAAACATTCTTCATTTTAACCTTAATTCTAAATATGTTCAAGGTTAGTTCAACGAAAAGGCCCGACAAGTAAAAATAAACTTGATCGGGCCTTATTATTTTTACAGTGTTAAACGGTTTTAGTACTGTTCGTTCACTTGGTCTAACGTTGGGAATTTCACGGTTACGTCACCAGCTTTTCTAACCCATTTCAAATATTTACCATTTCCTCTGCAGGCATATGCACTTAATGTGTCTTTTGGATTCATATCCATTCGGTAGAATAGACGCCACCTTTCGTTATCTCTTTGCACAGCGCACATCAAATCCAGTTTTTCATTACATGTGTTTACCAAATTAACTGTGTATTTCAATTCACTAAAGCCGTAATTCAGGCATTGACCACCCCATTCACTATCAACCTTTGTAACACAATCACTGTAGTCTTTTTGAATTTCATTTAAAGACACGTAATCTCCACTTACTTTATTCACAGGTTCTGGATTTAAAGAGAATGTAAATGAAAACAAGCTTATCGTTATGAAGGATAGCGCTACTAAATAGGGTAATTTACTTTTCATCGTTCTATAATGAGAATTAGCATTTATTATTTTTAAGTATGATTTTAGCTTCTTCGTTTCCGAGTTTTTTTGAGGTCTTCCAATCTTCACAAGCTCCATCGCTATCGCCTTTATTTTTTTTGGCCCAACCTCTATTGTTGTATGCTTCAGAATTGTTTTTATCTAGACTTATGGCAAGGTCAAAATCAGCTATCGCTTTGTCATATTGCTTCAATTTTGAATATGCACTCCCGCGACTCACATAAACAATCACTAAATCCGGTTTTATGCTCAAGATTTTATTGTAATCGTCAAGGGTAGCTTCGTAATTTTTCAAAATTGAATTTACGTATGCGCGTTTTACATAGGCATCTAAATGTTCTGGATCGGTTTCAATTGCTTGGGAGTAAAGAGCTAAGGCTTCATCATGGTTCCCCATATTTGATTTTTGCAAACCTTGTTTCACAAGTTCTGCTGCTTCGTTTTGAGCATTTGCGGCTATTGCTACAAATAGCATAAAAATGAGTACTAGTTTTTTCATCAGTTCACAATATTAAAGCATAAATATTATTCCTCATCAAATGGCTTTGTTCTTAAATAGTCGCCATCGGCAATATAAAGCATTATTAAATGTCTTAATGCTCGCTCAAGGTTTTGACATTCAGCTCCTTCGCAATGTGAAAGTAGGTTTATTCGGTCATAAAAAAGCTTTGTCCCGTGAATTAGAATTTCACGTTCCACGCATTTACCTGCATTTTCATAACATGATAAAATCATAGCTTTTTCTGTCTCAGAGTAGTTTAGTGAGTTTTCTAAATCAATTGCTTCAGGGTAAAATTCGTCTATCCTCACTGTTTTTCCCTTGGCATAGTATTCTACTCTTATGTTTTTCTTTTCTGCAAAAACTTTACATGCGGGATCAATTCGTTCATTAATATATTTAGTGGTATAATCTAAATCGTATTCGTTAGTTTGTGCGTAATTGAGATTTGAAATGGAAAGAATTGCTAAGGATAGAGTCAATGAAAAAATTGCTTTAAACATATTTAGTTGGTTTTTGCTATTAATAGAATGAGCTTGGACCTCATTTGATTTTACTTTTGCACATTCAAATATTGAACCAAATTTATTACCACTGCTCTCTTTTGACTGATAATTTAAAATCAACTTTCAACAATTCTCTCTTAAGAGTTAATAAAGGATTAGCTCTTATACTGCTGTGCATGTTTGTGGCAACAGGATCGGTTGCCCAAGATTCTAAGTTCATCATTACCGGTAAGTTTAAAATAGATGGTGGAAGTAATAGTGAGGCTAAAATTGTTTTAGAAAAAAATGGAAAACGGGTAAATACGATTGAAGGAACCTCTAAATTCGAGATAGGTCTTGACTTTGACGCTACTTATGTAGTAACATTTGAAAAGGAAGGATACGTGTCTAAGCGATTAAGGTTTGATACGCATGTGCCTGCAGCAAGAATAGAAACTGGTTTTTATCCATTTGAATTTACAGTTGAAATTTTTGAGCAATATGATGATGTTAACATGGTCGTATTTAATCAGCCAGTGGGGCAAATTGCTTACAGTGATCTGATTGATGAGTTTGACTATGATACTGATTATACCAAGTCCATTCAAACTCAGATAGATCAAGCTCTTAAGGAAGTTGCAGAGAAGAAGGAAGAGAAGGTAAAAGAGGAGATTGAGAAAAAGAAGCAAGAGGAAGAAGTGGATAAACAAGTAACAACACTTTCATCCAGTGCAGCTAAAAATCTATCTAGCGGTAAAACCGAAGAAGCTATAAAAAACCTGGAGGAAGCGCTTGCTCTAAAAGAAGACCCTAAAATTGCTCAACAGCTTCAAGAAGCTAAAGCAAAGCTTGAAAATGATGCAAAACAAAAGGAACAAGAGGCCAATTTCAAGAACAAAGTTTCAGAAGCTGAGGCTGCATTGTCAGCAGGCGATTTGCAAAATGCACAGCAGCTTTTTGAACAAGCAAATGGAATATTAGGCGGAGATCCAAGAGTTGCAAAGCAGCTAGAGAACGTTAAGAAGCAAATTCAAGAAAAGGAAGCCAACAAACAGAAGATCGATCAACTATTAAAAGAAGCTCAAGATGCATTAAAGAATGGCAACCCAGAATTGGCATCTGAAAAAGCTAAAGAAGCACAGACTTTGGGTGATATTGATTCCTCAAAAGATTTGATTGCGAAGGCTGATGCTGCAATAAAAGAAAAGCAAAAAGCTGCTGAAGCCGAAGCGGCTAAGACAGAACAACTCAATAAGATTGTGGCTGATGCAGAGCAAGCACTGAACGAAGAAGACATAGCAGTCGCTCTTCAAAAAATTGAAGAAGCAAAGGGCGTAATGGACTCTGATCCGAGAATTGCAGCACTTACTCAACAAGCAAATGATAAAAAGGCAGCATTAGAAAAAGAGAAGGAAGCGGCCTCACAAAAAATTAATCAACTTACAAAGGAGGCGGATGACGCTTTAGCTGCAAATAATCCTGCCTTAGCACGAGAGAAGGCAAAAGCTTTAGAAGAGCTTGGTGAGACCGAAACAGCAAAAAGAATAGTTGCGTCTGCAGATGAGATTGAAGTTGAGCAAGAAAAGGCAAAAGCAGAGCAAGCCGAAAATGAAAAGAAAATAGCTTCTTTAGTTTTAGATGTGGAGAAAGCATTGAAAGATAGTGATTTAGAATCAGCCCGCACAAAGCTTGATGAATTAAAATCATTAGGCGAAACCGAAAAGTCGCCAGCGCTTCAAGCTCAACTTGATGATTTAGTTAAACAAAAAGCTCAAAACGAAGAAGCTGAAAAGCAGAAACAAGTGGCATTTGATAAAGCAATTGATGAAGGTAAAAAGGCCTTAGAAGCTGGTAATTTGGATGGTGCAAAACTTGCGAGAGACAATGCAAAAAGCTTCTTTGACAATGAGCAAATTGCTGCACTTTCTCAAGAAATTGAAGCGGCTGAAGCAAGGCAAGAAGCAGAATTGGAGGCTAAGAAGGCTGCTCAAGCTGAAAATGAGAAGCAGATTGCATCGCTCGTGGATGAAACTGAGAGAGCTATCAAAAAGTCTGATACAGAATTAGCTCAATCAAAATTGGATGAACTAAAGGTTTTGGGTGAATCTGACAAAATAGATGAATTACAGTCTCAAATCGATGCTATTAATTCTGAAAAAGCAAAAGCGGAGGAAACAGCTCAACAACAAAAACAAGCATTTGAAAACGCACTGAATAATGCAAAAAAGGCGCTTGCTGCGAATGACTTAGAAAATGCAAAAGCGGAAATTAATAAGGCTAAAGAAATAGATGACAATCAAGAAGTTTCTGATATTTCTGGCCAGATATCCGCAGCCGAAGAGAAACTTCTGGCTGAAGAAAAGGCCCAACAAGAAAATGCAGAGAAAATTGAAAAACTGCTAGCATCTATTCCTCAAGATATCTCTGATGCTAATCTTGAGAGGGCGACCGCATCTATTGACGAGGCTGAGAAGTTAGGAGTTCCAGCTGAGCAAATTGATCCGTTGCGAGCCCAAATTGCATCCAAGCAAAACGAAATAGAAAATCAATCTGCAAAAGCTCAAGAGATTTCAGAAGTTCAGAAGGCTGGGGTTAATGCGCTTGAAAATGCAGACTTTGAGAATGTTGAAAAGGCAATAAAAGATTTAACTGACTTAGGCGCTGATAATGAAGCTGCTAACCTAACTAAGCGACTCAACGATGCTAAAGCAGAATTGGCAAATGCCGAGGAGGCTAAAAAAGCTCAAGAAGCAAAAGTTGAAAAGCTATTGTCTGAAGCCCAAGCTTTTCTGGATGATTCTGATGCAAAAGGACTTTCGGCTGCAATTAAGGCACTTGAAAAAGAAGATCCTTCAAATCCAAAAATAGAAGACCTAAAAAAGTCACTTCAATTATTGGAGAGCAAGCAAGCTAACTTGGCTGCAGAAAACGAAGCAGAAAAAGAGAACGCTCAGAAAAAGGAAGAATACAATTCAGAAATTGATAAAGCCGAAAAGCTATTAGCTAAAAATGACTTGAATGGAGCAGAAATTGCATTTGAAAATGCGATGGGCTTAATGCCGGATGAAGCATATCCAAAAGAAAAATTGGAAGAAATTGAGAAATTAAGAGCATCTCAATCTCAAGCTGAAAAAGAAGCGGCCGAAAAGGAGATCCGAGACAAGAAGCAGGCTGAATTTGATAAACTAATTGCAAAAGGGGAAGAGGAAATTTCTAAGTCGGATTACAATGGAGCTATTGTAACGCTGAAAGAGGCAAAGCAGCTGGATATAGACAATGAAAAAGCCGAGGCACTTATACAAGAAGCTAGTGATTTCTTGAAAGCAGCAAACGATGCTCAATCTGCCGAACAGCAAGCAGAAGAATTGGCTAAACTATTAAAATCTGGACAAGAAGCACTTTTGGCGAAAGATCTGGATGCAGCAGAAACGGCATTTGACGGAGCGCTTATTCTTAATCCAGAAAGTCAAGATGCGGTTGATGGGTTGTTGGCTGTAGATGCTGAAAGGGCAAGAATACAGGCAGAAAAGGATGCTTTAGAAGCGAAAAATGCAGCGAAGAAAGCGGCAGAGCTTGAAAAGCAAAAAGCAACGTTTGATGATTTAGTTTCTCAAGGTGATGCATTGGCGAATGCAGATAAGTTCAATCCTGCCATTGAAAAGTATAAAGCAGCTCTAAAGATTAATGAAGATGCTGTTGTAAAGGCGAAAATTGCTGAGGCTCAAGCGAAACTAGCGGATCTCGGCAGTGAGGAAGAGAAACGTGCGAGAGAAGCAGCAGATGCTTTAACAGCTAATCGAGAAAGAGAAAGAGCTCAACTCGCTCAAATAATCAAGGACGAGTCAGAAAAAGCTGATGTTCCAGAGGCTTCTGAAGAATCAAAAAAGCCCGAAATTCAGCAAGAGAAAAGAATCGTGACTACAGCTTTGGCGGTAGTTGGTGATGTGAAAATGGGCGAGGAGGCCAGGAAATCATCACCTGCAGCAATAATGTCTGAAGAAGATAAATATGATGCCCAAGTGAAAATTGCAGAGCGTCAAAATGAAGAATTCAATAAAGAGCAAAAGCGCGAAGCGTTAAGAGAAAAATATAAAGAACGTAAGACGGTTGAAACAGAAATCGTGGGTACAAGTAAAGTAACGTACGTTTACATCAACCGCGGAGACTACGTTACTGTCTATAAAAAGGTAGAGCACAATTGGGGTGGTGTTTTTTACTTCGTAGATGATAGATCAACTAACCAAAGATTTTGGGAATATTCTACTCAGTAGAATGTAAATGGAAATTCGATGCAAAAAAAAGACCCACAATTTTGTGGGTCTTTGTAACTAATTTATTTTCTAGTTTTTAGATTTCGAATCATCACCACTGTCGGCTTCATCATCTCCATCACTAATTTCTTTTACAGGATCAACATAAAAAATGCTGATTGAATCATTTCCAGTATCTTTTATTATTCCGTCTCCAACAAGGTCATCAATATTACCTATTTTAGATTCGGGTTGAGAATTATTGTTTTGAACATCTTCAATAAACTCGTCTTTCTGACATGAGCTTACGGCAGCTGTAAGAGCTAAAATTGTCGCTATGTAAAGAATTTTTTTCATTGCTATGAGTCAAAAATAAGCAAAAAACTTTATGAAGCAAGCATGATCTTGTTTGAATTGGATATTTCTTTGAATTTGATGGGTAACGTTATAAGTGCAGAAGTGCCCATTGCCTTCCCGTTTTCATCCGTTATTTGTTTGGGACCATCCACATGATAATTCTGTAACGTTATTTTATTCAATAGTTCCATACGCTGCTTTGTGATTTTCATTCCATTTGAAACGTGATGCGATGTGCTTCCTTCTTTCTGTGTAATACTGGTTTCTATACCGATTCCATTATCCTTTATTTCGAATGATAGATCATTGTTGTGGGTTCTAATTGAAATATTAATGATTCCCTTCCTTTCTGAAGGTAATATTCCGTGCATGATTGAATTTTCGACAAATGGTTGAAGAATCATCGAGGGAACTAATATATGATCGATATCGAGTTTTTTCTCTACGTCTATTTCGAAGTCGAATCGATCTTTAAATCGCATTTGTTCCAGGTTCATGTAGAGTCTCAGTCGTTCAAGTTCATCTTTCAAGTAAATGGATTCTTGTTGTGCACTATCCAGGTTTTTTCTGACTAAAGCTGCAAAATTTGAAAGGTACATATTCGCCATTTTTCTGTCTTGCGTATTAATATAATACTGAATACTATTTAATGCATTGAAGATGAAATGACGATTCATATGTGCGTTAAGTGTCTGTTGTTCTAGCCCTAAAATCTTGGCTCTGTTTTGAATTTCTTCTAGTTGTTTTTTTCTTTTTCTTTCTTTTTCGATTTGAAGTATGAGGAAATAGACACTTGCTGAGAAGACCGAAAGAATAAAAAGAATGAACCACCAAGAAAGCCAAAATGGTCGTTCAATTTTGAACTGAAAGCTAGCTTCTTCATTACTCCAATCTCCGTTTTCAAGTTTGGCTCTAACTATGAATTTGTAATTGCCTGGAGAGAGATTAGCGTAGGTGACATAATTTTCTTTAGTAGAAGGAG
>CAZWXC010000114.1:0-7194 GCA_964637935.1 uncultured Flavobacteriales bacterium
AGAGCCTGAGTTTTGACCCAAATAAACGTTGCTACTTCCAAAATGATTTACTGTAAGATCTTGTAAAAAAGTATCAGGATTATTTGCACTCAACACTAAATAGTCAGTTCCAGAACTAGTGATAAAAGCATCTCCTAAGAAATGATTATTACCATACCAGTAATCGGTTGACGCACCTGTTTTTTCAGCTGTAAATTGATCTTGAAAATTGGAACCTGTTACTCGAACTCTTGGAGCAGAAATTTGAACTACACCACCAAAATCAGCATTTGAAATGTAAAAATTTGTGTTGGTAGTCGGGTGCAGAATTACCGAGTCGGTACCAAGCAACGTGAAGTTAGATATCTCCAGATTGGCAGCGTCAAAACCAAGCGCACCAAAATAAATGGCATTGCCAGCAGACATTGTAGCAACACCATTTCCGTTGCCGAAATAAACACCGTCACAATTGGCGCCTGTAGCTTCAAGTGTAATTGGCCCATTGTATTGCGCACTGGCGTTAGATGCTCTATTAAAATAAACAAAGGAATTTGAAGCATCTGAAGTATTGGTTATGTTAATCGAATCATTAAAAATACCATCACCATCATCACAAATTCTCAGTTGCCTTACCGACCCAGAGCCATCATTTATAGCATTGAGCACACCATCTATTTGTAGGAAAGATGAGCTGTTGTTTGCAAGATAAACTTCAGCATTGTCAACAGACGTTTCATTGTCTATCGTTGCTTTACCTTGAATTGTTACGCTGCCGTTGTTTGCTAATAGCAGTCTTTTGTAGCTGCCTGTATTATCCGGTTGATAGTCAAAATCTCCAGCAATACTTACAATTGAATTTGAACCGTTGGCTAAGTAAAACTCTGCATTCGTTCCATTTTGAATCAATGAAACATTACCTCCAATAGTCACTGTGCCTTGCTGACCGATTATACAGTTTTCGTCTGTAGAAGATGAATTTATCTCAACTAATATATCGCCTGCGATGGTAATTTCAGAACCTATATTATCAGCGATATAAGTAGAGGTGGTGGTTCCAGTTGAATACTTCTCGATCAGTAAGTTCCCACCGATATAGCAGCTATCAGCGTTGTAGGCCAAGTAAAAACTACTGCTGCTAGAATCTATAATCGTTAGGTTTTGGTAAAAGCTATCTGCCTGACCATTAGCCCAAAGCCAATAGCCTGAAGCCGCGGTTGACAAAATAGTGTTTCCTAAAACGGTGTTACCGCCAGTTTGATTTTCGCTAACGGTGCCTAGAGCAGTTCTTCTAAGGGTAAGATCTCCTCCATATCTAGATTGGCGTGTATGAATATCTGGTGCAATCACAGAAAAATCGCCACCAAAAAGACAACGCTGTAGGTAAATATTAGCCTGCGAGCCTAACACTATGCTTTGGTTTGTTGCAGCGGTCTGCGTTACGTCTCTCAGCAACAATCGACCAAAATTGAATTGATCTACTATAAAAATGGCCGCAGCATCAAGAAAAACAGCTCCGCCATTTTCTCCAAAAGTCATATTGCTCGATTCGGCCGTACTACTCTCTATGGTTATTGGTCCGTTGAAATAGCAAGTATCATTATCAGCAATATAAAACTGCGTATTCGTGGCTGTTGATCTATTTCGCAGAAATAAGCTATCGTTAGTAATCACCTCGCCAACATTCCCAAAGTAAATTCTATTATTTGTTCCAGCACCACTGTTGATTGCTTCAATTCGAGCATTAAAAACAACTTGACTCAATGAATTATTGGCTACTAAGACAAAGCCAACATTTGCATCTAAATCGTTGGTTATAAGCACATCGCCATTAAATACAATATCACCTTGATCAGCAATATAAAAACGGCAATCTGAACCAATACCTGTATTGAGTATGCTTGAATTTCCATTAATCATCAAGCTAGCATCACTACTTCTCGCCAAGTATAAATCGGGGCCGTTTGCAGCTAGCGCAGTGTTTATGGCAGACAAGTCGCCCGCTATGTAATGATCACTACCACTATAAGCGAAAGTCAAATCACCATTGCTTTCATTCTGCAAGAGTAGATTAGCCATACAGGAGTCTGCCGTACCATTTCCAAAACCTAAACTTCCGAGACCAGTATTTGATAACTCAACGTTTTGATGAAATTTATTTCCACCAATCGAATTTTCACTTGAAGCACCTGTTTTATCGAGTGTTGCTGTGCCTAGCACTTCATTGTTTTGAAACTGTAAACCACCTGTTGAGAAAGATATATCGGACGTAAAGAAGCAGTTATCTACCAAAATTCGCGAGGTAGTAGAAGTGCTCAAATCAAGTAAAGCAGCATTCAAAAAGGTAACACCACTCAAGCTTAAGTCACCTGTGGTGAATCCAGTGGTTCCGACCTGTAAATCAGCACTTCCAGAAAATGTGGTTGTTCCACCCGTGGTCCCAAATCGAATACTATTGGAAGAACCCGTGCTCGAAACTTCTACCAAATTATTCACATAATTTCCAGTACTGTTTCGCCCAAAATCAATGTATCCGCTGCCGTTATTAATGAAATTGACATAACCGTTTAAGGTATCTGAAGTGCTTTGTCCGAAAATAATGTAACCTCCACCAGTGCTATAATTTATCGAAAGTGTATCGGCAAAATAGTTACCACCACTGCCAAAATCATTAGCGGTTCCGTTCTTCTCAAAAAAACATGATTTTAAAAATCGTGTTCCATCAAAATCAAGGCTTTGAGTGGCACCAGAAATTCGGGCATCAATTGACCCTCCATTAAAATCTGCTGACGTTGCATTGACTAAATTGATTTGAGCTCCACCAGCATTGTCAGCGATGATGCCCGAGCTGAATGTAAATGTGCCTGAATTTACGTCAATTGAGCCCCCATTTAAATCAAAAGTGGCCGAATAAGTAGTGAATATGAGCGATGTAAGATCGGCAGACACCACATCAAACAAGCAATCTCCTGTGCCATTAGCATCAAAGCGAGCAATTTCACCAGAAGTTGGCGGTCCGCTACCGTCTGGTGCGCCATTAGATGTATTGGCCCAATTATCGCCACTCCAAGTTGATGGAACATCCGAAACCCAATATCTGTTTTGAGCAAAAAGCTGTACCTGAATCAACAGGAAAAAAAAGGTAAGTAAGTAATTTACCCATTTTGAATTTTTCATAAAATCGCGCACTGGAGTATGGTACATACGATTATAAGTACTATAAAGTTCTTGAAAGAATCGATTAATAATTCTTTATACAACTCCGAAAGTTGATAATCAAATCAGGCTTGAATAGAGTTATACGCCCAGATTATAGCTGCGTATCTCAGAAATTTACCAACTGTCATAAACGTAAATACAGGAAGCATTTTGGTTCGAAACACTCCTAGCGCGATGGCCAATAAATCTCCAATAACTGGTGCCCAACAAAGTAATGCAGTAAAACTTCCGTATTTATTGATCTTTTCACGCCAGCGTTCAGTCTTCGATTCGTCAACCTTGAACCAGCGATGTAAAATTGACCAACTACCCAGGTATCCCAAAAAATAACTACTAACTCCACCTAACGTGTTGCCAACAGTTGCAATAATCAAACACATAATTGGGTCAAAACCAACATATAGCATCCCTGCTAAAATAGCTTCAGAGCTAAATGGAAGAATGGTTGCCGCCAAAAAAGTAGCTAGAAACAATCCAAAATAACCAAGGTCGAGCCACTCCATAAATATCAATAAGGCTTATAAACAGCCCGTACGTCCGCCATCTACAGGCACATTTATTCCATTGATGTAGCTGGCCGCTGGCGAAGCCAAAAATGCTATGGCATTTGCTACCTCTTCAGGTTCAGCTACACGCTTCATAGGCACTTGATTACCCATAGCCGCTAACACATCTTCTTGTTTTTGCCCTGTTTGATTGGCTTTGTTTTCTACAATGTTTTTCAATCGTAAAGTATTGGTCGCTCCAGGCAAAACATTGTTTACGGTGATGTTAAATTGACCAAGCTCATTGGCTAACGTTTTACTCCAATTGGCTACAGCACCGCGGATGGTATTTGAAACACCAAGATTACTCAATGGCTGTTTTACGGAAGTAGAAATCACATTAATGATGCGTCCATAGCCCGATGCTTTCATACCAGGAACCAAGGCTGTTGCCAAAATGTGGTTGCACAACAAATGCTGATTGAAAGCCGATTGAAATTCGTCTAGCTTAGCGTCAATGGCTTGACCAGCGGGTGGTCCACCTGTATTGTTTACCAAAATATTGATCATCTTGCTGTCGGCTAAATAAGCTTTTAGCGCTGACTCTAATTGGCTTGGATTTGAAAAATCGGCTTGCAGCGTTTCATGAATTTGGTCATGATTTGTGGCTAGTTGCGCTTTAGCTTCCTGCAGTTTTTCGGCATTTCTGGCCACCAATGTTACCGTGCAACCCATCTGCGAAAGCTCCAAAGCCGTTGCAAAACCAATTCCTTGAGTGCTTCCACACACCATCGCTCTTTTTCCTGTCAAGTCTAAATTCATGATCTCAATTTCAAGCTTCAATATTAACCAAGCATATTTGATTGTGAAAAGATTTTGCGCGATTGACAGCTTTATTACTTTAGCGCAAATCATTTTAGCATGAGTATCAGAAAGCCTTTTAACCTAAACAAGTGGATTGAAGAAAACCGTGATTTGTTAAAACCACCGGTCGGAAATAAAAACCTATACCCAGAAGGCACTGATTATATTGTAATGATTGTGGCAGGGCCAAACGCCCGAAAAGACTATCACTACAACGAAACCGAAGAGTTGTTTTATCAATTAGAAGGCAACATTACGGTGCGCATTCAAGAAGATGGAAAAGCGGTTGACGTAAATCTTGGCCCAGGCGATATGTTTTTACTTCCGCCAAAAGTGCCACATAGCCCAATGCGATCTGAAGGCAGCATAGGCCTGGTGATTGAGCGCGTTCGCGGAAGCGAATTCACCGATGGATTGCTGTGGTTTTGTGAGAAATGTAATCACAAATTGCATGAAACTTATTTCCCGCTTACCAACATTGAAAAAGATTTCTTGCCTCGCTTTAAAGAATATTATGCGAGCGAAGACATGCGCACTTGCAAAAACTGCGGCCACGTGATGGAGACCGACCCGAGGTTTAGTTAGAAAGTCGAAAGGACTTCTTTTCTGACTCTATTAGTACGTATATTTGCCGTACAATTTTCAACGCGATGGCTTCAAGTATTAATTCAGACCGAATAGACATCCGGCTCACACCGGAAGAAAAAGCCCTGTTTTTAAAGGCGAAAGAATTGATACACGAAAGTTCGATTTCGAGTTTCATCAAAAACATTGTGAGCAAACGCGCTAAAGAAATCATAGAAGAAAACAATCAGATTCTAGCTTCAGAACGTGATAAAGAAATCTTTTTTGACGCCATATTCAATCCTTCGGCACCAAACGAAGCATTAAAAAACGCTTTCGCGATTTATAAGAACTCGATTCAGTAATGGGTTTCTCCATCGAAATTTTCGATTCAAAAATTCACAACCGGAACACTTTTAATTGTGAAGAAGAATCACTCTCGAATTATCTAAAACATCAAGCAAGTCAAGACATCAAGAAAAAGCTTGCGACATGTTTCGTTCTCTTAGAATCTGGTTCAACTGAAATAAAAGGATACTACACGCTTTCAAGCGAAAGCATTGATAGAAAACAGGTTCCTGAGAAGTATCAAAAGAAAATACCCCTTCAATACACAGCACCGGTGATTCTTCTTGGTCGCTTGGCGCGTGACATTACCATGAAAGGTTCTCCAGCAGGAAAAATTCTCTTAGCCGATGCGTTAACGCGATCTCTATCCATTTCAAAAACTTTAGGAGCAATGGCGGTGGTAGTTGATCCGATTAATGATTTTGCCAGAACATTCTATGCAAACTATGGTTTCATTTCCTTACCTGACAGCAGAAGAATGTTTATTGCACTTTCAACAGTCGAACAGCTCTTCTAATCCTCCTCAAAATGAATGTCCTCGACCATCATTTGCAAGCTGGTTTGACCGCGAAATTCATTTAAATCTAGTTTATACACCAAGCTGAAAGGTTCTTTCGAAGCAATGCGTTCTGCCAAGTGTCCAAGCTTAAAAGCTATTCCCTTCATGACCAAGCTGGGATTATCAGCTTGACAAACTTCGAGACGCAAATGCGTGCCATCGCCCACTGGTTTTGAACGGCCAGTATCAATCACGTTATAGGTAGCAAAATGCGGTCGCATGTTGTCGGGCCCAAAAGGTGCCATGCGGTTCATTTGCAGGTAAAACTTATCGGTAATTTGATTAAAATCAATGGCCATATCCACCGTAATACTCGGAATCAACTGATCGGGATGAATGCTTTTTGCAACGGTTTCTTCAAATCGTTTTTGAAATATTTCAAGTTTATCCAACTCAAGCGTGAGTCCAGCCGCAGCTGGGTGCCCACCAAAATTTACCAACAAATCAGCGCATTCTTCTATGGCGTGGTGCACATCAAACCCATTTACAGAACGTGCCGAACCCGAAGCTTTACCATTGCTTTCAGTTAAAATAATGGTAGGTCTATGATAGTGATCTTGAACACGCGAAGCTACAATGCCCACCACACCTTTGTGCCAATGTTCGGCATAGAGCACGGTAGATTTTGATTGCTGAAGCGCCTCATCTGCGCGAATCATTTCAAGCGCTTCATCCAAAATACTGAGATCAGTATCTCGTCTCTCTTTGTTATTGGTTACAATACTCTTTGCTGGTTCTTCTGCCTGCAAATCGGTGGTTGCGGTAAGCAATTTAACCGCCAACTCGCCATGACTCATACGACCAGCAGCGTTTATTCTTGGTCCGATCACGAATACCAAATCAGTAACGGTAAGCTCGCGTTGAAGAATATTTCCCTTGATCAATCCGCCATTTTCGAGCAAAAGCTTCAATCCTGGACGAATTGATTTTTTCATCCGCTCTAAGCCAAAATGCGTCATCAAACGGTTTTCTCCAGTCATGCTCACAATGTCACAACCAGCAGCCATGGCCACTAAATCCAAATATTGCATGGCTTCGCTTTGGTCAATTCCCCAAGCTTTGCAAAGTGCTTGTACTAGCTTAAAACCAATTCCACAACCCGACAAATATTTAAATGGATAGTTGCAATCGCTTTGCAGCGGATTTAAAATAGCATGTACTTCGGGTAAGGTTGCACCT
>CAZWXC010000115.1:0-7194 GCA_964637935.1 uncultured Flavobacteriales bacterium
CGCCAGCATTTTTCTGAGTGAATGCATGTGTTTGGTTTCCAAACAACAGTGATTTCTCCGTTGGTATATTCTTTAGTAAGGTTTGCGCTCATATGCTCGTTTATTTAAGTTGGCAAAGTACTTAATTCAAGACTATTTATCCTCTTCTTTAGCCTTCATATAATGCGGTGGGTAATTCATAATATTGAATTAATACGCATCATGTTCTTGTGATATTCGAAACATTAATCTGATGTAATATTCGATTTAAACATGCTTTTCATTCTTTTTCTGGGTGTTTTTCGTGTAAATGGTTTTTTTAACAATGCAGATTTATCAAACTGTAAACATTTGTTCAGCCAACCTTAATTTGAATATTAGGTGCAGGTATCATTAAAACAGGTGGTTTGATACAGCAAAAAATATAGCTGTATCATGAACAAAACTTACTTTTTATTAATGGCAATTTGCTTCTCAGTGCTCACCTTGAGCCTGAATGCGCAAATCACCGTCACTTCTCAAATTTCGTCTACCAATGACGATGCGGAAGAACAAGGACTAAATGGTTCATCGCCAGGAACCATGGATTTAACAAGTTCTGATATTGAACTTGTAGTAGATGGAGGTGATGGAAATCAGTTTGTTGGAATGCGTTTTACCAACATCAACGTGCCCCAAGGTGCTTTCATTACTAATGCCTACATTCAGTTTACAGTGGATGAAACTGATTCAGATTCTTGCTCATTGATTTTTAAGGTTGAAGATGATTTGAATCCAGCCAATTATTCTGGTACATCGGGCAATATATCTTCTCGCAATTTAATGGCGGGCTCTGTGCTTTGGGAAAACCTAGCAGCATGGAATACTGTTGGTGCTGCCGGACCAGATCAACAAACTCCTGATTTGGCCCAACTAGTGCAAGCCATGATTGATCAAAGTGGCTGGGTATCGGGCAATGCGATTAATTTCATCGTTACTGGCGTTGGTAGCAGAACGGCCGAAGCTTATGATGGCACTTCTTCTAGCGCTCCTGTGCTTACTATTGAGTATGCAATACCAACCCAGCTCATTGTTCAAGTAAACTCGAGTAGCGATGATGCTGAAGAAAGAGGTTTAAACACAACAAACACTCCAGGCGTAATTGATTTAACAAGCTCAGATTTAGAACTCGTGAAAGATGGAGGTGATGGTAACCAATTTGTGGGAATCAGATTTACTAATGTAAATGTAGATCAAGGTACTACTATCGCCAGTGCATACATACAATTTACTGTAGATGAAACCGAGCTAGATTCTACTTCGGTTTGGATTACCGCTGAGGATAACCCAAACCCTGGGACATTCACCAGTACGCTTTATGATATATCAAACAGATCTACCATCAACGATTCAGTGCTTTGGGAAAACATACCCTTATGGCCTAGTTCTGGGGTAAGTGGTCCAGATCAAAGAACATCAAACATAGGTTCTTTGGTTCAGGCACTGGTGAATCAAGGAAGCTGGACACCCGGAAATGCCATGAGCTTTATTATTACTGGTGTTGGACAAAGAACTGCCGAATCTTATGATGGCAGTGCAAGTCAAGCACCACAGCTTATCATTAATTATGTAACCCAAACAGCACCTTTAGGCACTTTCCCTTTAGATTCAGGAACTATTTGGGCTTATGACGATAACGGAACTGCTTTACCTACAACTTGGGTTGATTCTAATTACAACGATTCTGCTTGGGCGTTCGGACCAGCCGAGTTGGGCTATGGCGATGGCGGTGAATCTACCGTTCTCGACTTTGGTCCTGATGCAAACAACAAATATCCAACCTATTATTTCAGACAAAAATTTGAGTCGGTTAACTCAGCACAATGGGATTCGTTAAGATTATTCTTAAAGTATGATGATGGTGCTGTTGTTTACTTAAACGGAACAGAAGTTTATAGAGTGAATATGCCTACCGGAGCCATTGCTTATAGCACTTTGGCCAACGCAGCAATTGGAGGTGCAGCCGAAACACAATTTACTGAAGTAATGCTTGGCAATTTCTTGATTGAAGGCATAAACACGATTGCGGTTGAAATGCACCAAAATGCAGTTACAAGTTCAGACCTTTCATTTGATCTTAGATTAGAGGGCGTGTTACCTCCAATTGCTGTTGATACTTTTCCTTTAGCGGCAGGTCTTGATTGGTATTATTTAGACAATGGTTCTAATCAAGATACAGCTTGGCGCGAATTTTCTTTTAATCCTTTTGCCGAAGGTTGGGCGCAAGGTCAGGCGCAGCTTGGCTATGGCGATGGTGACGAGGCTACCGTAATCGGCTTTGGGCCAGACCAAGGAAACAAGTACATAACTTCTTATTTCTACAAAGAATTTTTCATTGATACTGTTGGGGTTGGTGACTCATTAAGACTTTACTTATTGCGAGACGATGCTGCCGCGGTTTATTTAAATGGAAACCTTGTAGTGCTTGATAACATGACTGCTCCTTATGATTACACTACGTGGTCTAACACTACAGTTGCTGGTGCTGATGAGTCTACCTTTTTTACCTATGATCTACCAACAGCAATGTTCAACAATGGCTTGAATTCTATTGCAGTAGAAATTCACCAACGCGACAATACTAGCTCTGACAAGTCTTTTGATCTAAAATTGAATATCAAGCCAGAAGATCCTATTGCAGGTAGCGGTTGTACAAATGGTATACTTAATCATATCGGTTGTTTTACCAGTATTGACAACATTGGACAAACACCTTTTTTAACCATACCTGAGTCACACGCTTTTCAAGTGGTTTCGCAGCAAGGCGATGCTTATGACAATTTTGGCGGAGTAGCTCCAGGAAATCATGATTTTACAGGATATGTGGCTGTTAATGGCAGCAGTACTCAGGGTTATGTTGCCATAAACCATGAAACTTCTCCAGGTGGTGTTTCTGTTTTGGATGTGCATTATGATGAGCCCAATAGAGTTTGGGTTACTGATAGCAACAACCGAGTAGATATGTATACCACAAATCAGGTTACTACCTCTAGAAACTGTTCAGGCGGTATTACTCCATGGGGAACAACAATATCTTCAGAAGAAACCTACAATACAGGCGATGCAAACACAGATGGATACATTGACGTGGGCTGGAATGTGGAAATTGACCCTGTTACAAGACAAGTGGTGAATGATACCAAATTGTGGGCATTAGGAAGAATGGCACACGAAAACGTAGTGGTTGCTAATGATTCTGTTACTGTTTATCAAGGTGAAGATGGTGGTTCAAGTGCTGTGTTCAAGTTCATTGCAAACACACCTGGCGATTTGTCATCGGGTGATTTGTATACACTAGTATTAGATCAACCATTATCTGGTGGCGAGCCTACTGGCACCACAGGTCAGTGGGTTTTGGTTCCAAACACTACGCAATCAGATCGAAACAACACACGCTCTTTAGCTCAGGCACTTGGCGCAACCAATTTTAATGGTGTAGAAGATTGTGAAATACATCCGATTACGGGTCAAATTTATTTCACTGCTAAGGGTCTAAACAGAACGTTCAGATTTACGGATAATGGAACTTCCATTTCAAATTTTGAAACGTTTGTAGGTGGTACTTCATATCCAATAAACATTGGTTCTCAGATCATAAATGTAGATTGGGGTGGTGGAAATGACAACTTGGTGTTTGATGACCTTGGTAACCTTTGGGTAAATCAAGATGGTAGCCAAAACTATATCTGGATGGTGCGTCCAGATCACAGTCAAGCAAACCCTAAAGTTGAGTTGTTTGCATCAACACCAAATGGCAGTGAGTCTACTGGTGCCACTTTTACGCCCGATTTTAAATTCATGTTCCTTTCTATTCAGCATCCTAGCGGCAGCAACGGTTCATTTCAAGACGCTAGCGGTAATACGTTTGCTTTTGACAAGAGCACCACTATTGTAGTGGCTAGAAAAGAATACTTGGGTCAATACGCTCCACAAAGTCAATCAAGCAATTTGCAAACTCAAAATCCCGCAAATTGTGAGCAAGTAGAAGTTGATTGGACGGCAGGAAACGGATCTAGAAGACTGGTAATTGCAAAGGCTGGCGCTCCTGTTGATGCCATGCCATTAGATGGTATGATGTACTCTGCTAACGCAACATTTGGTAATGGAGACGATCTTGGCAATGGCAACTTTGTGATCTATGACGGCACAGGAAACTCGGTTCAAGTTACTGGCATTGATAATTCAACTGAATATCATTTTGCAGTAGTAGAGTATGCAGAGCAGTTTGGTTCTACATTCTACAACACTACTTCGCCTGCATCTGCTTCTTTTGAGTTTGACGCAGCGCTTAGTCAACCCATTTCTGGTGCTGATAGCGCTTTGATTGGTGCTACAGAATTGTACACAGTAACTGCTACTTCTGGTTATGATTATGATTGGAATGTGACTGGAGGAAATATTCTTTCAGGTCAATCTACGGCAAGCATTACAGTAGAGTGGATGTCAATTGGAAATCAAGATGTAGATGTAATGGCCACTACTGATCAAGGTTGTGGTGCAACCGATCAAACCTTTACAGTGGAAGTTTCTGACACGCTTACGTCTATTAATGAGTTGAATGGTAAAGTGATTTACAGGGTTTATCCAAATCCAACAATCGGAATCACAACCATTGATTTTGAAGATGGTATGGCTCAAGAAATCTCTATGATGGATGTAAACGGTCGCCCAGTAGCAATATCTTTTGTTCCACAAGCAAACACTGCAACATTTGATGCATCAACCTTAACTGCTGGGGTGTACTTTTTGCAAATGGTGCTTGAAACTGGCGACATCAAAACACAGCAAATCGTAGTAAAATAATCGGCTTTTTTTAATCATTACAAGTCCGACCTGTACCCACAGGTCGGACTTTTCTAGTATAAGAAACTATGAAAAAATCTATCTTATTTAGCGTCATTTTTTGTGTTAGTATTCAATGTTTTAGTCAAGATTCTGTGCTGGCATCCCTTTCAGAAAAAGAGATTCTCTATTTTTTTTACGATGCTGAAAAGAAAAATGCAAATGATGTTTTTCGTTTGAATTTGAGGCAAACCAGTTTAACAGAAGTGCCAAAGGGAATTTCGAAATACACTCGATTGGTGGAGCTAAACCTCATGAAAAACAAGATTCCTGAATTGAGTCAAGAGCTGTTTTTACTCCAAGAATTAAGAATTTTGAATTTGAGACAAATTGGGATAAATGAAGTGCCCGAAGAGTTTGATCAGCTTACTAATTTGAGCGAATTGCGCTTAGAAAAAAACAAGCTTGTTCATCTTCCAAAAGAGTTTGCAACGCTTTCAAATTTGAGGTTCTTATACCTTTCAAACAATAAGCTTGAAGATTTACCTGCTAACATAGGCGACATGAAATCGCTGCAGATTTTAGAAGCGGATGACAATAGAATCAGCGCAATTCCTTCATCCATAGGTCAAAATAGTGCGTTGAAAACACTCAATCTGGCAAAGAATCAAATAGTAGAATTGCCCGAAAGTTTGTTTGATGTATCCGCTCTGCTGGACTTGAATTTAGAGCGCAATAAGATTCAAACTTTATCACCAAAAATTAAAAATTTAAAAAACCTAAAGGCGTTGTCGTTGGCAGGTAACCAGCTCAGTCAAGTGCCAAATGAGTTAGTAAAGCTGAAGGATTTAGAGCTCTTGATTTTAAGCCAAAACCAGCTATCGGTTTTACCAAATAAGATTAAAAAATTGAAACAACTCAAAACCTTGATTTTAACGGATAATCAATTTTCTGATAAAGAAAAGGAGAGAATACTGAAAGCCTTGCCGAATACTGATGTCAGGTTCTAAGGTTTTAACCCACAAAAAAGCCTCGGCAATTTGCTGAGGCTTTTTTATTTATTCAAAATGCTTTCACTTACTAAATATTCATCGGTACTTCCATCAACAGCAATTCTGCATCTGTGCTGGCTTCTATATTCAGTTCGCTAACATCCCAAACTCCTAAGCCGTCACGTGTTTTTAGGTCTTGACCATTAATGTTGATTGCACCTTTCAGTACAAAAGCATACACCCCATTTCCAGCTTTTTTCAAACGGTAGTTGGTTTTGAATCCTTTGTCAAAATCGCCTAGGTGAAACCAAGCGTCTTGATGAATCCAAACGCCTTCGTCATGGGCATTTGGCGAAAGCACTTGCTGCAATTTGTTGTGTCGATCTGCCTTTGGAAAATTCATTTGATCATAGCGTGGCAACACTCCTTTTTCTCTTGGGAAAACCCAGATTTGAAGGAATTTAACCGCCTTGTCTTTGTTCTTATTGTATTCGCTGTGTTGCACACCTGTGCCCGCGCTCATCACCTGCACATCGCCTTGCTTGATCACTGTTGTGTTTCCCATGCTGTCTTTGTGCTCGAGATCGCCTTCAAGCGGAATAGAAATAATCTCCATGTTGTTGTGCGGATGGGTTCCAAAGCCCATTCCTGCTTCTACGTGGTCATCGTTCAGCACACGCAACACGCCAAAATGCATGCGCTCTGGATTGTGATAGTTTGCAAAGCTGAAGGTGTGATTAGAATTAAGCCAACCGTGATTGGCATTGCCGCGTGTTTCTGCGCGGTGTAAAACCATGTTGTTCATGATGTTTGATTTTTCGTTTGGAAGATGATTATATCCAACGCGATCCAACTCATC
Source organism: uncultured Flavobacteriales bacterium (assembly GCA_964637935.1). Taxonomy (GTDB): domain Bacteria; phylum Bacteroidota; class Bacteroidia; order Flavobacteriales_G; family Salibacteraceae; genus SHAN690. The sequence goes on from CAZWXC010000115.1 coordinate 6,652, forward strand.
TTCCGGGGTTGTGATCGTTTTTGTAGTTTCTAAATCTTTCGCACTCAATTTGGTAGCAGCAATGGCCCCAACCAGCCCGAGCGCAGATTTTTTTAAAAAATCGGTTCGTTTCATGCCTTTGAGATTAATTTGTCTAAAGAAAATTTTCCTGGCCCCGTAAGCAGTAACGTGATGTATGGAATCAGATAAAGCAAACCAAACTCCTTTTTCCCGAAAGGATCATCAGCGTGCACTATGAATACGGCCACCAGCATCGTTATGATGAGCGGAATCAATGATGCTCTTGTAAAAAGTCCAAGAGCGAGAAATGCTGAACAAATAACTTCTGAAAACACTGCCAGCACTAATGATGCTGTTTCGCCCATGCCCAGCACATCTGCAAAACTGGTGTCGCCAGCCAGTAGTTTCAGCATTTTACCCCAACCATGGCTTGCAAGCATGGTCACGCCAACAAAAACACGCAGTACTAAGAGGCCAGCGTCTTTGTGTATTGGTTTCGAATTTAAAATCAGATTTTTCATTTTCTTAAAATATCTTGCATTT
>CAZWXC010000116.1:0-7160 GCA_964637935.1 uncultured Flavobacteriales bacterium
CAGCTGTCTCTGCCCAACAGACAGTTTCTGTATCTCAGGTAGGTACTGGCAGTTGGCATCATTATATGATGGTCATGACCTCCGATTCGTTAATTGGATACCGTGATGGTCAGAAATTTGGATCTACACCAATGCCTAGCGGTGGCACCTACAACTTAGTAGACTACGTAACACTTGGTACACATTCTTACCTTGGCACTGTGCAAGGCTACTTGAATGGCGAAATGGACGAAGTAAAAATCTTCAATTGTGCACTTACCAACGAAGAAGTGTATGCCCTTTACTGTCCATCTCAAGTAAACATTGTTCAAAATGATACCGTTATCGATTCAGGAACTTCTTTGACGTTCAACAATTTCTGCAACAACTTTCCGCACACTTGGACTGTAAACGGAATGCAAGTTTCTACGGCAGATACTTTGATTCAGACCTTTTCTACTGTAGGAGCCTATGAGGTTGTGCTGAGCTCAACCGATGGTTTTTGTACGGATTATGATACGGTCGTGGTGAGGATTTTGCCCGAGCCTACGTGTTTGGGAGTAGACACTTTTGCTAAAATATCTGATACTCAAGGTGGTTTTAATGCAGCATTATCAATCAATGATAATTTTGGAAATGGAGTGGCCTCTTACCCAGATATTGATAACAATGGCATAAATGAGTTATTGGTCGGAGCCTTAGGAGATAGTGACGGGTTTACAGAAGCAGGGGCGTTTTATTTCATCAGGCTAAACAACCAAGGACAGTCAATCGGATATCATAAAATCTCAAGTGACTCTGGCGGGTTTGGTGCAGGCTTAGAAGCTAATGATCACTTAGGGTATTGCTTAGATTATGTTGGAGACTTGAACAATGATGGTTTCGGTGACATTGTGGTAGGTGTGCCTGATGATGATGATGGCGGAACGAACCGAGGAGCAGTGTATATTCTTTTCTTAGACTCTAATGGTCAAGTTCAATCCAAGCAAAAAATTTCTGATACGCAAGGTGGTTTGCAAGAAGCGCTGAATAACAACGATAGATTTGGATTAGAAGTTTCTAAACTAGGAGACCTAGACAACGATGGAATTGAAGACATTGGCGTTGGCATTCCAGATGATTTTGCAATATCATCCGATGACGGTAGTGTGATGATTCTTTTTATGAATGCGAATGGAACCGTAAAAGATGAAGTAAAACTCAATAGAAATACGCCAATATTAGGAAGCGTACTAACCAGTGGTGCTCGATTTGGAAATTCCATTGAACCACTTGGCGATTATAATGATGATGGCTTTCTAGATTATGCTATGGGTGCCGGATCTCACAATGGAAACGGCTCGGCAAAAGGAGCTCTTATGATATTGTCATTAGACACGGCAGGTGTTGTAATCAGTGCTCATAGAATTACAGAAAACGAAAATGGATTTAATAACACCATCGCTAGTTCTGAGAATTTTGGATCTAACTGCGCCAATTTAGGCGATATTGACGGTGATGGATATATAGAATTGGCAGCAGGAGTTTGGCTGTCATCTGATGGAGGTTTGCAAAGAGGTGGATTTTGGATTATTTCTTTAGACAGCAATGGATATGTCTTTAATTCCTTCAAGGTCAACTCGAATAGCCCACAAATTAATGGCCAGCTCGATAATGGAGACCGATTTGGCCAAGGCTTGGCAACACTAGGTGATTTTAACAATGACGGTCTAAACGATTTAATTGTTGGAGCTAGACAAGATGATGATGGTGGTGCAGAAAAAGGCGCAGTTTATTTAATCAGCCTGCGAGATACTTGTTGCCCTCTTGTAGCATCTTTCACTGGTAATAATAATGTATGCGAAGGCAATGCACTCACATTCATCAATACATCTCAATTTGGAAGTATTGCTACAACATACACATGGTATGTTAATGACACTTTTGTTGGCAGTTCTAGCAATTTGACATACACTTTTAATCAAGCAGGAAACATACTTGTAAAACTTGTAGCCAACGATAGCTGTGAGCGATCATTCACCATGCCAATCACCGTGCATTTGCCTGCAGTGGCCGATGCTGGAAGTAGTTCTTTTATCTGTACTGGCGATTCTGTCCAGCTCAACGCTTCGGGTGGAATTTCTTACCAATGGAGCAATCCAACACTGTTGAGCAACGATACTGTGGCCAATCCTTTTGCATTCCCAACAGCAACTTCCATTTTCAATGTAACCGTAACCGATACTAATGGATGTGTAGATTCTGACAACCTCGCCATAATCGTAAATCCAATTCCAGTGTTTGATGTGAGTGGTGATAGTTTGATTTGCTTGGGTGACTCAACCACGCTTGTCGCAGACAATGCTACATTGACTTACAATTGGAGTCCAGCGAGTTCTTTGAGTGCAACAGCAGGTTCAAACGTATTTGCTTTCCCAACACAAACCACCACATATGTTGTTGAAGGCACGGATGCGAATGCATGTTCAGATACTGTTCACTATAGTGTTTCTTTAGACACTTCGCTTGTTGCGAGCGTGCTTTCTGTGTCTGACGCGCTTTGCTTTGGCAGTTCGGATGGCGCTGCCTTTGGCGCTGCCTTTGGTGGAACCACACCATACAGTTTTGCATGGCCAAATGGTACGTTGAACGATTCTGTTTCGGGGCTTTCGGCTGGGCAATATACTTTCACTGTTTCTGATGCTGAAGGTTGTGTGGATTTAGCTGTTGCTGTGATTAGTCAGCCGGATTCTATCACAGTGACTTTTACAGAAACATCTGTAGTCTGCTTTGGCGAAAGCAACGGTGCTTTGAATGCTTCACCTTCTGGCGGATCAGGCGCTTACACTTATGCTTGGAGCACAGGCGCTAACACGCAAAATATTTCTGGCTTGACCCAAGGCACTTATGGATTAACCATAACAGATGCCAACAATTGTCAAAACACCTTTAGTGCACAAGTTATTGAACCTACTGTTCTGCAAGCAACTTTTACGGCAAGCACCAATGTTTCTTGCTTTGGGGGAAATAACGGATCTGCAAGTATCGTAGCAAATGGAGGAACAGCCGTCTATAGCTACAATTGGAGCAATGGAGCAACAGGTTCAATCGCAAACAATCTTGCAGCAGGCCAATATTTTGTAACCACGACTGATGCCAACAATTGCTCAAGATTGGATAGTATCACCATCACTGAGCCAGCAACAGCCGTTTCTTCCATCACTTCTGTCATTGAAAATGTTTCTTGTTTTGGATTTGCAGATGGAATCGCACAAGTAAACGGAATTGGCGGAACTCCAGGCTATGCATACCAATGGAGCAACGGTTCGGATAGTGCTGTTGCCGTGGGACTTTCTTTCGGAACGACTTATTCAGTGACTACTACAGACACCCTTGGTTGCACCTTCACAAATACGATCAGCGTAACGCAGCCAACTCAACTTGCCATGAGTTTGAGTTCGGTTTCAAACATTACTTGCAACGGTTTTGATGATGGAGTTTATCAAGTGCAGGCATCGCAAGCAACTGCGCCTTACTCTTATTCATGGTCAACAGGATCTACGAACGATACCATTTTTGGTGTGTCACCAGGTTATAAAACCGTGACGGTAACGGATGCCAATGCTTGCGTATTGATTGATTCTATTTTAGTCACAGAACCTAGTCTAAGAAACGACTCATTAGCCGTTACACAATCCATCGATTGTTTTGGAAATGCTACGGGTGCTGTTTCTTCTTTCGCTCAAGGCGGATATGGCCAATACACGTATAACTGGAGTAATGGATCTTCTGGAAGCAACTCGATTTCTGGACTTGCCACAGGGTGGTACACCGCTACTGTGACCGATTCTGGTTCGTGTGCTATCGTGGACAGCATTTTTGTAGATCAACCCACACTCCTTATTTCAAGCACCCAACTCGTTCAAAACGTGTCTTGTTTTAGCGGAAATGATGGTTCGGCTTCAGCTCAAGGAATAGACGGAACTCCACCTTACAGCTATGCTTGGAGCAATGGCGATGCAGATTCGTTAGCCGAAAACTTGAGTGCAGGCCAGTATTTTGTGACCATTACCGATGATAATAATTGCTCTACGATTGACTCCATAACTATCGCTGAACCCACATTACTGACTGCTACTACCACTCTTGATAGCAACGCAACATGTTTTGGCTACGCCAACGGAATTGCAACTGCAAATCCCGCAGGAGGAACGAGTCCGTATGCCTACGCATGGGATAATGGCGAAACAACCCAACAAGCTGATTCATTGTTGGCAGGAACACGAAACGTAACCGTGACCGATGCGCTGGGTTGTACCACGAATACCAGCATTTTAATCGCTCAACCAACTGCTGTTTTAGCCTTGCTCGATTCTACCAAAGACGTGTTGTGCAACGGTTTTTACGATGGCTTAGCTTTTACCAGCGCAAGCGGTGGAACAGGTCCACACACTTTTAGTTGGAACACAGGCGACACCATTGACGATATCGACAGCCTCACTTCTGGAACCTATATTCTTACCGTTTATGATTCAATCGGTTGTTTTGATACGGCAGCAGTAACAATTATTGAATTAACGCCAGTTGTACCCAATATTAGCTGGACCAATGTAACCTGTTTTGACGGCAACGATGGCGCTGCGACTACGGCTGCCACGGGCGGTGGAACAACCTATTCTTACTCTTGGAATACGGGCGACACTACTACATTCTTAAACGCACTTGTTGCGGACACTTTTATCGTACACGTGGTAGATGAGTTCACTTGCAACACCTTCGACACAGCCTTTGTCACACAGCCCGATTCCATTGAATTCAGCTTTGATGTGACGGATATTAGCTGTACCAGTTTTCAAGATGGAGCGTTGAGGGTGGATGCAACGGGCGGCACCTCAACCTTAACATTTGCTTGGTCAACTGGAAGCAGCGATTCGTTGATCTCGGCTCTGGATTCTGGCTATTACAGCGTTACCGCGACAGATATTAACGGTTGTTTCAATTCAGATTCAGCCTACATTTTTGAACCATCACCTTTGGTGGTAACTACCCAATTGTTAGACAGTATAGACTGTTTTGGAAATGAAACTGGTGATGCACTGGCAACTGCAATTGGTGGTGTTGGTAATTATCAATTTGCTTGGAGCAATGGCGATACGATTGATAGTTTGATCCATGTATTTTCAGGAACATACACCGTTACACTGACTGATTCAAACAACTGTTCTAATTCAACTAACATCTTCGTGAACGAGCCGGCAGAGCTCACGCTTTCGCTAGATTCATTGAAAAATGCGAGATGTAAAGACGAGCTAAATGGTTACTTATCCGTAGCTTCTTCAGGAGGCAATTTGGGTTATCAATACGTTTGGAATACAAATGACTCTACTTCCTTTATCGACAGTCTTTCAGATGGAACCTACAGCGTTATGGTAACCGATGCACGCGGCTGTCTTGATTCGCTTTCACTTAATATTACCGAGCCTGATAGTTTACTTTCTAGCATTGCTTACACTGATACCTTGGTGTGTAAATACGATGGCGATGGAATGTTGACTTCATCGGCTATTGGCGGAACATTACCTTATGCTTACACTTGGGAAAATGGTCCGAACACGAACACTTATTCCGCGCTAAGCGATGGGACATATCGCGTTACCATTACAGATGTGCAAGGTTGTCAAGATTCATCTGAGTTTGTCATTGATGCGCTTTCACACTTGACTTCGCAGATTGATTCCGTATACGATATTCTTTGTTTCCAAGACATGTCTGGCTTCATTCAAGCTTCTGCAGATAGCGGAACCACGCCTTATGTTTGGAATTGGAGTTCGGGCAACACAACCGACTCGGCTTTCGCGCTGAGCGGTGGAAACTATTACTACACCGTGACCGATTCGTTTGCTTGCGTAGATAGCGGAAATGCATTCGTATTTGAGCCAACCCAGCTCACACTCAGCATCGATTCTGTGTTTGAAGTGCTTTGCTTTGGCGATGATGACGGTCAGATTTTCACGACTACACAAGGTGGAATTGCACCATACAACTTCGCTTGGAGCAATGGCGATGTAACTGACGACATCAATGCGCTCGACTCTGGAATGTATACACTCATTGTTACCGATGCTAATGGTTGCCAAATCAATGATTCGGCTTTGATCATGGAGCCAGCTGCTCCGTTGTCTACTTCTTTTGTAGTAACCGATGCAAATTGCTTGGGTGGCGCCACAGGTAGCATTGAAACTACGCCAGCTGGCGGTTCTGCTCCATATCAAATTAATTGGAGCACAGGCGATACCACAGCAGTTACCGATACGCTGATTGCAGGATGGTACTACGTTACCATTACTGATGATCACGGATGTGTTTATGTTGATTCAGCAGAAGTTTTTGAGCCGCTCGTTCCAGACACGGCCATGATAGCCAAGACCAATGTTTCGTGTTATGGCTTTGCAAATGGAGTATTGACTTCCACTTTCGTGAATGGAATTTCTCCGTTCAGCCATACTTGGAATAATGGCGAGACAACGGCAACTATTTCATCTCTCGACATAGGAAATTATGATGTGCTAATCATTGATAGCATTGGTTGTACGCAAGTAGCTTTTGACACCATTACACAACCCGATTCACTGATTACCAACATTGTTCAAATAGATACTATTTTATGCTTTGGCGATAGCGAGGCTTCGCTCCAAATTTCAACCATTGGTGGCACACAACCTTATGCTTGGGCATGGAACACGGGCGATACTTCAACCATCATTGATCAATTACCAATTGGCAATTACAGCCTAACCTTGACTGATGCTTTGGGATGTGTAGATTCAGCTTCTATTGTAGTGAACGAGCCTACCAAGTTGGTGGTGGATAGTTTGTTTGTAGATGTGCCAAGTTGCTATGGTTTTAGCGATGCAAAGGCGTTTGTCGCAGTAAGCGGTGGAATTCCAAACTATTCTTACACATGGACAAGCGGTGAAACCACCGACACTGCAAATGCTCTAAACGCAGGAAACCACGCTGTTACTGTAGTAGATGCCAACGGCTGTAGCCTTGACTCAAGCTTTTTTGTTGAGCAACCCGATTCGCTAATCGCTGTACTCGTTGTTTCTAAAAACGCCAATTGCGATAACAGTACCGATGGTGCGCTTATGCTCGATATTTCTGGAGGAAGAATGCCATACGAAAGTCTTTGGTCTACTGGC
>CAZWXC010000117.1:0-7150 GCA_964637935.1 uncultured Flavobacteriales bacterium
CCATCATACTTTAAGGTTTCATACTCAGAATCAAACTTGCTTCGCCTGCAACTTGATAGAAGCGCGATAACGATAACGAAATAGAATACTGTTTTTTTCATGGATTAAAGTAAGTCATAAATATCGTCATCATCCCCATCGTCTTCGGCAGTGCCCGCTGGCGAAAACAAAAAATCGATAGGGTTGTCAATATCATAAAGCCACTGATAACCGAGGGTTTCTTTCATGCAAAATGGTTCGAGCAAGGCAATCAAGTTTTGGTAGCCTTCAAGGGTCAATTTGCAATAAAAAGTTTGGTAATCATTGGTGAGCATGCCTTCGTCTTCATCTCCAATCACCATAATTACATTACAGTTTCTGCACGTAATAAATGGAATTGTGCTTAGGTCTAAAATGCTCTCAGGATTGGTAATCCATGCGGTAAGCAAAGCCTTGAATTTTTGCGATTCGGCCATGCCAAAACCATAGAGGCGCACGATGCTTTCGCCAAATTCATTTACATCATTAATGTAGTCTAAATGCATGTTTTAAAAGACTTAGCGCTTTTTGTTTTGGTTTTTATCACCGCGAGTAAGCGGCTTTTTAAACTTGGTTTTAATCTCGCGTTTGTATCGGCTACCCAAGTTTTCTTTACTGTTTTTAGCGCTCTTTTTGTGGAAAGCTCCACCGCCATCGGTCAAGCTGCGCATGCCGCCACCAGCAGTCAACTCTTTAGGCTTATTCTGCTCTTCAGGAATCAGTTCTGTGGTATAGTTTACTTCTTCTGGTTTATCCAAAACAGGAATGTCATATTGCATCAAAGCTTCAATAGCCTTCTTCGCCTCTTTTTCTTTTTCGGTAAACAGAAGAATGGTGTTTCCTAGTTTTTCTGCTCTACCTGTTCTACCAATGCGGTGCATATAGTTTTCAGGAAAAATAGGTGCGTCAAAATTGATCACGTGCGAAATCTGGTCAAGGTCAAGACCACGCGCAATCACGTCCGTTGCAATCAAAATACGATGCTTGCCACCATTAAATTCTTCAATGGCCGTGAATCGGTTGTTTTGGCTTTTGTTGGCGTGTATCACACCAAGCTCGTATCTGAAATCTGCTTGCAGTTCTTCAAAAAGGCGATCGGCAATGCGCTTTCCAGGAACAAAAATCAGCACTTTGCTAAACTCAATATCATCTTGAAGCAGATGCTTTAGTAGCGCAGTTTTTGATAAGAAATTGGGTGCTTCATAACTTGTTTGTGCAATGTTGTTGAGCGGAGTTCCGCTCACTGCCGTAGATATTTGAACCGGGTCGTAAAAGAAATCTTCGATCAATTCTGCTACATCATCGGTCATGGTTGCAGAAAACATGATGTTTTGCCTGCGATCAGGAAGCAGCTCAAACAGATTGTTGAGTTGGAATAAAAAGCCCAAATCGAGCATCACATCCACTTCGTCAATCACCAATTTTTTAATGCCTTTCAAGGCAATGGCTCCACCAAGCACAAGATCGTAAAGCCTACCTGGAGTAGCCACCAAAATGTCCATTCCTTGCAAACAAGCCAAAGCCTGTGTTTTAAGGTTTGTGCCACCAAAAACACCCACCGTTCTTACGGTTTTGTATTTCGTAACCTCCGTAATTTGATCCAATACCTGAGCTACCAATTCGCGGGTTGGCACCAAAATCAAAATGCTTGGATTGCGCTCTTTCGAGAATTTAAGCTCGCTGAGCAGTGGCAGCAAATAAGCCAAAGTTTTTCCTGTACCTGTTTGTGAAATTCCCACCACATTTTTTCCAGAAAGAATAACCGGATAGGCTTCTGTTTGAATTTGAGTGGGCTCTGTAAAGTTCAATTCATCTAGTGCGTAGACGAGTTGCTTTGCTATTTTAAGTTCGGAAAATTTGTTCATTGCTACCTTGTTTCGGCCTTGAAAACGCAAAGAACTGCTGTTTTCAAAACGGTCGTAAAGGTACTGCTATTAAGAGGTTAATTTTTCGAGCAAAATAGAATAAGATTTTTGGGTGGCTATGGATAAAAGTCTTCTTGAAAAAGGACTGAAACTTCTTTCATTTATTCCTCCAATTTACGATTCGATTTCTCGGTTGCTTCAAACGTAACGGAGCTAAAACTAGCGTTGATCGAATCGGTGAGGCTAATCAAAAACGTATCATAAGGTGGCGTTTCTCTGCTTCCAAAAAGACCGCGATAGTTCAGTGTCAATATTGTTGTAGTGTCTGCTTCGGAAGTCGTGAATTTGAATTTATGACACGTTTTGCCTTTAAAAACCTGAGTGTTTATATCCGACTTGTTTGGCTTGAGCTTTAAGCCCTGATCATCGGCCAATTTTGCTACAATACCTTTCAACTGAGTGGCGGTACTTTCTGCTGTTATTTGTGGTTCTACTGCATATGTTGCAACGTATTTAGTTGAGTAAATACAGGAACTAAGTCCAAAAAGCATAAATGAAGCTGAAAGAAAAAGTAAGCCATTTTTCATAACCGTAAGCGTTTTAAATTGAAGCAGTGAAGGTAGACTTCGGCTTTGGTCAGTAAAAGTTAAATTGGTGTAATGGTGGTTTGGAAAATAAAAAAGTCAAGTCCTTAAACCGAGCGCTTAAATTGAGTGGAGAAGATGGGTCACGATGCTTCGTGGCGAACCCACGACCTCCCCGAAGCAAGTTCGGGACGCTCTATTCGCTACAACCAAAAGTGTTGAGCAAAAAAAAGCCGAACCATTCGATTCAGCTTTTTTAGTTGTGGAGAATATCGGATTCGAACCGATGACCTCTACACTGCCAGTGTAGCGCTCTAGCCAACTGAGCTAATCCCCCTTTTTGTTAGAACTTCCCGAAGATCAGTTCTTGCAGCGCTCTTGCCATCCTGAAGTATCGGGAGGGCTACATCCCCTTTGAATAAGTTCAAACTCAATGTTCAACTTCAAGTTTTTCAACTACAGTCTGCCTACTGCCTACTGCTTACTACCAACTGCTTACTCCCACAGGGGCGGCAAATATAATACCTACTTCTTTGCGAGCAAGCCATTTATTTGGCTCATCACATCAGCGTCTGAAACAGAAGTGCGAGGTGAAATAACTGCTTGTAATACACCGTTTTGATCCAACAAATATTTCTGGAAATTCCAAGATACCTCTGAGTCTTCTACTCCGTTTTTGGCTTTTTGTGTTAGGAATTGATACAACGGATGCATGTCTTTTCCTTTCACGCTGATTTTTGAAAACATTGGGAAACTTACGCCATAGTTTTTCTCGCAAAAAGCTGCAATTTCAGTATCGCTTCCTGGCTCTTGACTCGCAAAGTTGTTCGCTGGGAAACCTAAGATCACCAAGCCTTCATCTTTTTTTGCTTCGTAAAGTGCTTCTAGGTCTTTGTATTGTGGCGTAAGTCCGCATTTGCTGGCAGTGTTCACGATAAGGATTACTTTGCCTTTGTATTGCTCAAGCGAAACGGATTCGCCATCAATGTTGGTCATGGTAAATTGGTGCACGGAATTGCTTGCAGGAATGGCCATAAAACTCAAATAGGTAAATAGTGTAATTAATACTTTCATGTCTTTGTTTTGATCTGAAACAAAGAAAACACAGTTTTGCTCATTATGAAGTATATTCTTGCTCGTGCTATCGAACATTTTACAGAAGATTCGCCCAACGAAGTAAGCTTGGCTATGGTGGCTGGTGGCGACATTAATGATGCATATCGTGTAAATTATGAAGGGCGAGTTCTCTTTGCGAAATCCAATAGCGCTAGCAGGTATCGAGGCATGTTTGCAGCGGAAGCAAAGGGTTTGGAACTTTTGTCTGAATCGCCACTTTTGGTGCCTGAGGTAATTGGTGTTTATCAAGAAAATGATACGAGTGTTTTGTTGCTTGAATGGATTAATTCAGGAACAAGAACAGATCAATTTTGGTTTGAATTTGGAGCTAAATTGGCTCAAATGCACCGCATGACGAATGCGCACTTTGGACTGAATGAGGATAATTACATGGCGCGTTTTAAGCAAAGCAATACGTTGACCGATTCTTGGGATGAGTTTTTCTTTAGCCAAAGAATAGAACCTCAGCTAAAAATGGCGATGACACAAAATTTGCTTTCGCCTGAAGATTTGAAACGTGCCGAAAGCATTTGCCAGAAGGCCAACGAATTCTTTGTGCAAGAAGCGCCATCACTGTTGCATGGCGACTTGTGGAAAGGGAATTTTATCTGCAATGCAAACAGCGAAGCAGTGTTGGTAGATCCAGCAGTGTATTATGGTCACCGACTGATGGATTTGGGGATGACGCGCCTTTTTGGTGGTTTTCACGATTTGTTTTACGAGGGTTATGAATCAGTTTATGTATTGCCATATCAATGGAAAGCAAGCGCTGACATTGCTAATTTGTATCCATTGCTGGTGCATGTAAACTTATTTGGTGGTGGATATATAGAGCAGGTTCGCACTATTTTGAAAGCCTTTGATTAGCCTAGATGGCTGGTGCTGAAACGAGACGCTGTTTCGCGCTAGTGATTGCAGCGAAAATCCTTTGCCTTAGCAAAGATTGCAGCGGAAAGCACGCCCGAGCGCCCAAATACTAAAGGAAAGAAATGCGGTGGTTTTGCCAAAAATGGTAATGGTGATTTTGATGTGATTTGTAAATCCTAATTTCGCGCCCACAATGAAGATAGAGGTACTAAAATCGAAGATTCACCGCGTGTCTGTTACTGACAGCGATCTCGACTATATCGGTAGTATTGAAATTGATAAAACGCTGATGGACGCGGCCAACATGATTGAGGGCGAAAAGGTGACCATCGTGAACATCAATAATGGCGAGCGTTTTGAAACGTATGTGATTACGGGTAAGGCAAATACGGGAATTATTAGCTTGAATGGTCCTGCTGCGCGTAGGGTGCAAAAAGGCGATATCATCATCATTATTTCTTATGCTCAAATGGATTTTGAAGAAGCAAAATCCTTCAAGCCTTGGGTGGTTTTTCCTGATGAATCTACCAACAAACTAAAGCAATTGTAAGTTTGAATAAATCACTCAAAACCTTTTTGCAGATTGCGTTTTCGCTAGGTCTTGGTGCTTTGCTGATCTGGATGGTTTACAGAAACTTTACAGAAAAAGACAAGGCTGATATGATTGACTCGTTTGCGCGAGCTAACTATTGGTGGATTGTATTATCGAGCTGTATTGCGGTTTTGAGTCACATTTTTAGAGCTTATCGTTGGAAATTTCCGTTGCGTCAGTTGGGGTATGATTTGAGTTTGGCATCAAGCTTTTATGCGGTGATGATTGGCTATTTGTTTAATCTGGCTTTCCCAAGATTGGGCGAAGTGACGCGCTGTGCGGTGCTTGCGCGCTACCAAAAAATGCCTTTCGAAAAACTTTTTGGAACCGTAATAGCCGAACGATTGGTGGATTTGGTAGTACTTATCATTTTGATTTTTGCGGCCATTTTCATGCAAATTGAGTTGTTGCAAGATTTCTTAAACGACTTGATGGGGCCGTTGATGGAGAAGCTTGAATCGTTGCCCTTTATGCTAACAATAGGCGTGGTAGGCGCAGCGGTTGCTTATTTTGGTTGGCGATTTATTCAGAAATCGCAACACAAAGTGGCGATTATGCTTCGTGAAAAAATTCAAGGATTGATGGATGGTTTGATTGCATTGAAACGCATGAAAAACAAAGCCGGATTTCTATTGCACACGGCCTTGATTTGGGCATGCTACATTGTGATGTACTTGGTTACATTTCAGGCTTTTCCAGAAACTCAAGGGGTGAGTTTTGGAGGTGTTTTGGCCTCGTTTGTTTTAGGTGGAATTTCATTGATAGCGGTGCAAGGTGGTCTTGGAGCCTATCCTTTGGCGGTCATGTCAATTTTGATTTTGTATGGTGTAGATAAAAACCAAGGTTATGCTTTTGGTTGGATAATATGGACAGCTCAAACCATTACCATACTCATCGCAGGATTTATATCCATGATTGCCCTACCTTTCATCAGTAAAAAGAAAGATTATAGTGGCATTGCAGACGAATCCATTTCATAAAATTTTTGGTTTAGCCGAATTGCAACGCTTGCGCGATAGCTGGAAAGCTGCGGGCGAAAAAGTGGTGTTTACTAACGGTGTGTTTGACCTTATTCATCCTGGTCATTTGATCTATTTACAAGAAGCAGCTGACTTAGGAACCAAATTGATTTTGGCGATTAACAGTGATGCTTCTGTGAAAATGCTGGGGAAAGGTGACTCAAGACCGATCAACACAGAACAAGACCGCGCCATCATAATGAGTGCATTAACCATGATAGATGCCGTGGTGATTTTTGAAGAAGAAACTCCGCAAATCATTATCAATGTGTTGATGCCCGATGTGTTGGTGAAAGGTGGTGATTACACCATTGATAACATAGTAGGTGCAAAAGAAGTGCTAGCCAATGGTGGCGAAGTGAAGCAGTTGCAATTTGTAGAAGGCTATTCTACTACTGCGATCGAACAAAAAATACTAACCGCTAGTTTAAAAAAATAACGATGCAAACAATCAACGAAATACAAGACGAAATCATTGATGAGTTCAGCTTTTTCAGTGATTGGATGGAAAAGTACGAGCATATTATTGAGTTTGGAAAAGAGCTCAATGGCTTGGAAGAAATGTATAAGACAGAAGATAATTTGGTAAAAGGTTGCCAAAGCCGCGTGTGGTTGCATGCCGAAATGAATGATGGCATTTTACGTTTTGACGCGGATAGCGATGCGGTAATTACCAAAGGCTTGGTAGGATTGATGGTGCGCGTATTGTCAAATCAACCGCCAGCAGCTATTGCTTCGGCAGATTTGTACTTTGTAGATAAAATAGGACTGAAGGAACATTTGTCGCCCAATCGCGCAAATGGTTTGGTGTCTATGATTAAGAAAATAAAAATGTATGCCTTGGCATACGAAGCCAAAACAAAGCAAGATTAAGATGGATTTTAAAGAGAAAAAAGCGCTTGAAACAACTATCATTAGTGTGTTGAAGACAGTTTATGATCCTGAAATTCCGGTTGATATTTACGAGCTTGGTTTGATTTACGAGATTAAAATTGGCGAGGAAAAAGACGTGGAAATATTGATGACTTTGACTTCGCCAAGCTGCCCGGTGGCCGAAACGCTGCCAGTGGAAGTAGAGCAAAAAGTGGC
>CAZWXC010000118.1:0-7119 GCA_964637935.1 uncultured Flavobacteriales bacterium
ATAACCGCCCACAGTGTAAGTAGATCGGTATGCATGATTAATGCTCAGAGTTCTAAAATATTTTTGAAAGAATGGAATCTTATTAAGTCCCGTGTAATTGATTCTCCAGTTTGGAATTGGTATTGCCTTTAGAGGGTTCAAACCAACTTTGTTCACTGATTTACCCGAATATGTTGCCAAAAAAGCTGGAATTAACACATCTTGCTGGGCACTGTCATATCCCAGAATATACCCATTATCATCATAAGTTGCTAGTCCTATTTCATCTCCCAGTCGTTGAGAAATTACTTTTCTATTCTCTCTAAAAGCTTGGTACAGGGCTTCAGAATTTGCGAAAGCAGTACCTAAACTAAAAATAGACGAACTAAAATTACCTGTTTCTAAGAGCGTGTTTTTACTTCCGTAGATGTTAGAGATAGAATCGTAATTCCAGAATTCACTAAAGTTTCTAGCATCTGATAGATTAGCAGTAAGATCAATTCTAAAATCTTTAAGTGGCTGCACGCTAGCACGCAGATTTATTTGCTCGCTGTAGGTCTGTAAGAATGGATTCTTAACGGCACCTTTAGAAATAAACCAGTTTTTACTGCTCGCATAGTCTGCAAAGTGAGTTTCAACACCATCTACATTAAAACGTTGTTGACCAAAAACAAATCCAAGCATCTCTTCATTGAGTTGCTCGCTCAAACCTAATACGGATGTTTCTCTTTGATAACCTGGTAGCGTAGTTGCACGATTTAAGCTATAAGTTCCTGAAACATTTTTCACAGCCATTAATGTTCTCAAAACAGCATCTAACGCTTTACGATCTTTTTCTTCCTTTTTCTTTTTATCGTCCTTGTCGTCTGCCGCTGCTTCTACATCAGGTCTACCTTTAGCTGAAATTGCCTTTTTCTTTGATGATTTGGAAGGACCTCTATTTACTTTTTTCAAATATGGCACCTTGTTATAGAGCGAAAGCATATTAAGCGTAGCATTTAATTGCAATTGCTGTCCGTTTGAAACCGTATTTCCAAGCGTATCTTTTACTCCATCTTCTAATAACGGACCTCGCTGCCAATCATAAGTGGCGGTATATCTTGTAGTAACATTTGTCCAATCGAGAATTGGAATTTTACTCAATGGCAACGCATAAGAAACAGCAGTGTTATGATTGTAGTTAGTGGTCATACCCAATCGTTTCAAACTGCTCATGATAGAATCTTTATGAGCTTGGTAGCTTTCAATTAAAACACCATTAGGATCTTCATAGTAACCGCCAGAACCCTTGCCATCTGGCCCGCCCGTTTTGTTGATCGATTCTCCTTCAAATTCGCGAATAAGCGCACGATTGTTGGCAGAAAAATCAATTTTCAACGCCTTGGTAAGATCGTACGACAAATTATAAACTCGATTCCATTGAAATGATTTATCTACAAACGGAGGCAAAGGCAAGGTAGCTTCTGATAGATTTCTTATTTGACGCTCATTGTACTTTCTATCCAAATCTGTTCTTACCGCAAATGTTTTTGGCATAAGCGTAAAATTGAAATCGCGGATTAAACTGAAATACTTTGATTTCTTTAAAAACTTGACATTTTTGAGCGGCTCAATAGACTTAGGTGAAGTAGAAAAACTGTAGGCTAAGCCGCCTCGATATGACTTTTGTCTGTTAAACTGGGTATTGTAATCAGAATAAGTGATTTCGTTGTAGGCATAGGTTCCCGAGAAGTTTGATATGTCATAAAACTGAGCCTTTCCTTCTCCTGTTTTCTCTTTCCTAACATTGGTAAAATTGATACTCTTGCGCTCGGTAATGGTGTTCGAAATCTCCTTTAAGCTATCCCGTTCTTCTGGTGTTCTATTATTCAAGTAGATATCCATCGGTGTATCTGGCTGTGCTGGCGCAAACTGAGGCTTGCTGGTATTTTTAGAGTAGCCAACATACATTGGCAATTTCAGACCTACTTCTTCTGGAACAAATTTATCCAGCTGAACTTGTGCCGAAGCATCAACAGCACTTATGGTTTCACGCTGGCGTTCACTAACTTTAGATTCAAGCGCTCCCCAACCTGGAGTGGAAATAGAACCGCTTGCCGTAATACTTGCAAAATCTGCTAGCTGAGCCGAAACTCGCCCTATGGCAGCTTCACCACCCGTTTGATCAAAATGTGTCAATCGAAGTTCGTTGGCCCATACTTCAACACATTTAGGCATACCATCATCTCGTGAGTCACCAATAACTTGTGTAGGATTTCTTACCCCAATCATAACCACGCGTACGTCTGCCAAGTTTGGATTTCCTACCACTACAATTTTTCGACCTGCCTCAGCCGAAGTCATATATCGCTGATTTAGCTGTACATCACTATCACCTCCCAGTTGCTCGTTTCTTTCTCGCTTAGCGCGAAATAAATCTTCGAAATCGATAACAATATTATTATCTAAAGGCCAAACCGTTTGCTGATCTATGCTGCTATTATTACTGTAAGAACCTTGTGGAGTTATACTCATTGGCGCTTCGTATTCGTAATAGTTTTCAGTGAAATCAGTTCCCACTCTAATGAACACTCTTAAATCGTCATCATCCACTGGATTACAACCTTCCATGCTTTCGGCATGAACAAACATTTGCATTTTCTTAAACGAGCGCATGTCAAGGCTAACGTTTCTAAAAGCTGCTTGGGCCTTTCCATCCTCTAGACCTTGAATTTGAAGTGCCAACGATTGCTCATTTTGACGCGCCAAGTTTGGTGATCCCGCCTGAATCTCGCGTTGAAGTTGTGGAGGCAACACATAATTTACAGGGCTTTTAGATGCGTTTTCTTCAATGTTTACCGCACCTATATTGAAAAGGATATTTGGATCATCTCCTGTAGCCTCGCCTGGTTGATCAAGATCTCCTGTATATCTTCTCCACTCACCACGCACCAATTCAAGTCTGGCAAATCGCAAGTAAACAGGATCATTAAACCCTTTCATAAACATTCGCATAAATCGAATGGATCTAAAGTCTGTAATGGTTCCTACTTTCTTTTCAAACTCTCTGATTGGAATTTTGAATTGATACCACTTAGCATCTTCATCACTAGATGGATCTGGATCATAAATGGCATTGATATAATTACGCCCTTCACTTGCTAAATCATTCGGGTTAATGTTTACCTTATACTGATAGTAGTTTTCTACATTATCAAGTGTGTTGTCTCTATTAATGTCTTCAGCATCTGGAATAGTTGAAGCCGAAGTTGGGTAGCCAGCATCGTTGAAGCTTGCGCTTTGCTCTGCCGAAGGGCTATTTCCTTCTAAACCGTTGTATTTTTTATATCGTTCAAGAATATTTAGGTTAAGAGAATCGTAGCGGTCGTCTCGATAAAAATTGTAGTTATCATGAGATGGATCTGAAATGAACTCATTGAAAGATGGACTGCCAGAAAATCGATTTGTCACTTGCGTTACATAATCTTGAAAGAATTGCGCTTCGTTCTCATCATTTAATCCTTCTAAGCCAACATCTTGGTATTGGCGCGTTTCTGGATCATTGTCAAATGCATTTACAATTTGCTGACCGGTTGGCAATCGCCCCCAAATACTATAGCTATTGCTATCTGTAGGATCATAAGCTGCATCGGCCGCATTACTTGGAAATCCGTTTTCGAAGCTCTTCACTTCATCCTTCAATACATCTTCAGAAATATTTCCGATGTTGAAATAAAGTGCACCTGTAGTTTCTTCTGTCGGAAAGCCAGGCGTATTCTTTTCGGCATATGGATCCATCATCCAAAACTGAATAAACTCGATGTTAGCAGCATCAAAATCTGTTTGATCAATTCTTCGTTGAATACCACCCCATCTCGATTGTGGGTTTGCCAGTTTGATTGAGTTTGTATCTGATCCCGATCCTTTTGTCAAACCTGCAGTAACTCCAGGCACAGGAACAACATCATAGTTATACGGACCTGGCTCTTCTGGATAAAAAGCCAAATCAAACATGCTCACTTGGTACTGATTTAATGCAGTTCCTGTAGAGAAGTTCTTGTTCGGGAAAACCTCAGTCTCTTGAACCAATCGTTGAAAGTGATTTTCTTGAATATCAGGATTGCCACGAACATTATCAGGAGTAGTATTATCATCTCTAAAGAAGAGTGGGTCTATAACGTACCAAGCAAATCTTGCTCTGTTCTTATTAAACGCCAATGTATTTGAATATGCTGAACTAGCTCCTTCTGGAAACAAATCTGGCTGACCTTGAGGCGTACTTGCAATACTCCACATGGTGAAAGAACGTAAATCAATCGTACTCTGACTACCTTCAAAATCATCGATATAAGAATTACCATCTTTACCTACAGCACGTGCATGACCCGGAAATAATTTAGCCGCTTCACCACTGAGGGTAAAACTTGATTTTGCTTTAGTATCGATAAGCGGAATGCGATCTACAAGCGTGGTTAAAAACTGAGATTCTTGAGAGTAATTTCCGTCTACACCTATTACGGTGTTATTGATCGGCTCATCGCCAAAATTCACTTTTTGCGTAAGCGGGCGCTCTGAAAGATTCATAAACGTACCACCAAAATTCAGATTATCGCTGATTTTATAATCAAATCTTGAGGCAAAAAGCGCCTTGCGATTAATGCCAAATGCGGAATTACTTTCAAGCGAAACCTTAATCGGTGTGCCTGATTCTAACAAGCCTTGATTGATGATATTTACTACACCAATGGTATAGTTTACGTTATAGTCTTGCCCTTCAACCAATGTTTGTCCACCAGCGGTAACGGTAACCGAACCTTCAGGAACATTGAATGCATTCAATCTAATTTCTGAACTATTAGAACTTTCATATTTCCCCTTTAAACTAAAGCGATTGATGTTTGGGAAATTATACTGGGCATTTGCTTGAGTATTACTGTAAAGCGAGTCGAAAGCATATTTAGCTACATACTCTTCGTTGTTATTGGTTATTCGTCTGATTTCATTTATCAGGTAATCACCAAATGGTTCTAATACTGGAAAGAAAATCCTACCGTTTGACGGGTTAACTGTAATTTGTGGTGAAGCTAAAAAATCGAAAACTCCATCTGGTACTGCAGCGCTGTTGTTGTTTATTCTATCTAGTGCAACTACCTGAAGCAATGGTCGGTCATTAAATCCTTTTTCAGGGATTGGCAAATAGTTGATATCAATTCCTTTCTCTTTGTCTAAATACCACACGCCCAACTCAAAGTTGCTGGCTTGCAACTGGTAAGCACCAATCGCATAGACGTTCTTCATTTGCAAATCCCACAACGGAAAACGAGTGTTTAGCTCGGTGCTTTTCAGCATTTTTAATACCAATGCATCTGTCCCAGTGTTCTCATTAGAAAACTCACCTACCTTGTATGTTTGTCCATTATAGGTATACTCAAAAGCTACTGCAAGCACTTGGTTTGGCTGCAGCTCCTGCACCATAGACAAATAACCCAACTGTGTATTGAAAGTATAATCTCTTCCTTGCTCCAGTTTTCGTGCAAGCTCAACTTTTTGATAGTCAAACCTACTCTTAAGATTAAAAGAAGGACCTTCAAGTTCTTGCGATGCTCGAGAAAAAGCTCGTATGGTACTATTGTTATAAATCTTGCTGTAAACTTGGTTGGCACCATTACTAGCTGCCCCACCAGCAAGCGTTCCAGCGAAAGCGCTATTGTAGACGCGTCTTGGCTCACCCAAATCTTGAAAGGCGATTATGTTGCGTGTTTGCTCAGTAGTGAAATTAGTATTGGTAACCCAAACTTCTACACGGGTAACATTCACACCTGTGCTTATGATTGGAGGGTTTTGCAAACCTGGCTCATACTTATCTCTAAAGAAATGCGATAAGAAATAGTGCTTATTTGCCTCGTAATCATCTGCGCCAAGTTCAAACTCTACTTGTTGTGCACCACCCGCTGTGTTTACTTCTCTGCGCTCGCTTTTTTGCTGTGTGTAAACCGATGTAACGGTCAACCTACCAAATTTCAATTCACTTTTAACTCCAAAAAGTGCTTGACTTCCGGTAATTAAAGAACTTTGAAGCGGTAATGAAACATTTCCTAATTCAATTTTCTGAATAATTTCATCCTCGTAACCGGTGTATTCTAGCTTCATCTGATTTTCAAAATCAAATGTTGCTTGTGTATTGTAATTGGTTTGAATTTTCAGCTTATCACCAATATTTCCGATTACGTTTACCTGAATGTTTTCTCTAAAATCAAAAACCGTAATTCTTCGCTGATTTACAGGTATTGCTGGATTTTCTGTCTTAGAACTATTTACCCCAAAAATTAATTCAGCCGAACCGTTTGGTCTAATCTCGATCGTGTTACCGCCAAAAATCCTATCGAATCCTTCGCTCTCCACATTTAGTGATGGTCTAAACGAACTTGAAGAAGAAGTGCTTCCATCTTCGCTTTCGTACTCAGCTTCGTTTCTTAGTTGCTGCCAATATTCTTTTTTAGCCTTTTCTTTTTGGTATTGCTGATACTCGTAAAAGCTCATAAAGCTTGGCGGTCGGTAATTGATATCGCCTAACTTTTGACTGTAGTTGTATTGTCCAGTTTCTGGATCGTAATCAAACTGCGTATTAAGATTGGTAGGTGGTTTACCATAAAGTAATCGATCATCTTCTTGAAGCGCATCGTACGAATCTTTGAAGGGAAACTTTAGCGCATTGCTGTCACCTCCGCCACCAGCATTTTCATCCTGTGAATAAAGCAGAAAAGGCATCAATAATGACGCCCCAATAACAAGCAATATGCGATGTATTCTGTAAATCAAAAACTGGAGTTAGACTAGAGTTGCTTTAATGCTTTTTTAATTAATTCTTCTACCGTTGCTGGTGCCTCATCTTTGATCACTCCATTCAGCACTTTCACTGATTTTCCGCGATCAAAACCTAAAGCCACAAGTGCAGATAACGCCTCTTGTCTCATACTATTGCCCGATGGTTGTGAAATTTCATCAAAATGTTCACTCTTGGCTACTTTTTCTCTCAACTCGGCTACTATTTTCTGCGCTACTTTAGGTCCAACGCCTTTTACAGTAGTCAACATTCTAGAATCTCCATTTAATACAATGCTTTGAAACTCTTCTGGCTTGAAAGACGATAATACCATATGT
>CAZWXC010000119.1:0-7110 GCA_964637935.1 uncultured Flavobacteriales bacterium
AGTGGCAAATGTTTTGGAAGGTCTGGAAGATGCTGAAGCGGGCCGCGTAATCTCAACCGAGGAGTTGAAAAAGCGGATTAAAACATGGGGCAGCAAATAATTTGGACTATTAAAGCCGAGAATTGTATTGTTCGCCTTAATAAATATTAAAACATTAGTTTCAATTCCACGTAATTAATTTTTCATTTAGTAATTAGATAAACATTAATTTGCTCATCTATTTTTCAAAGCGCATCGTGTTTTATGAGTAACAAGCTATACATAAGGCTCACTAAAGATTCAAATGGTAGTGAGATTAAGCTCGATGAGTTAAAACTCAACGAGCTTAGTTTGTTAAAGGACCTTCTAGACTCTTTTAGTCAGTTGATAATCGATCGATATGACCCAAATGATTTCACATTTAAAATTGAAGAAGGTAGCGCTTGTTTTGGCCTAGAAACTAAAAATGGGGCATCAGAGAAGTATTCTGATGATTTGTTTGATGTGATCAATCATGAATCGAAAAATAAATTAACAGTAAAACACTATAGAAATATACAAAAGTTACTTAGAGATAGTGGGTTTCAATTTGAAACAACATTTACAAACTCAAAAGGCGAAAAAAGGAGTCTAACAAGCGTTTTTATGTCGCCAAAGAATTTTTACGCCACAGGTGTGAAAATTCGAAAGACATATAGTTTGGAATTCATACAAGGTAAATTGAATAATGTTGGCGGTAAAAATCCGAACTTCCATATTGAGAGAACTTTAGGAGAAGAGCCAACCGTTTATTGTTCGGAAACGGATGTAATGCAGCTTGCTAAAAGTCTTTACAAGAAAATCTTCGTATTGGTAGAAAAGGAAAAAAGAGACAACGGAGATGAAAAAAGACAGTTAGTGAGTGTGTTTAATGAAGCTGAATGGATATTAATGAAAGATTTTCACAAAGCATTCAGTGGAAGTAAAGGATTAGATAAACACGAGTATATTTTTGAGTTCATTGAGAAATTATCAAAGCTTGGTCAGGAGCATATTATTACTGAACTAGCTAATTATTTCTGTACACTTTCGGTGCCAGCCGCCTATTCAAAGACTCTAATTCTAGCGTGTTCTGAGTTTGGTCTATTGTCAAATGATCAAAAGACTAGACTGGAGAATCGCTTAATTATTCATTACGGAAGAGAATTGGTTTGATGTCATTTGAATTGAGGTTTAATATGGATGAAGAGTTGGTTAAATTAGGAGAGCTTGACTTAGAAACGAGTGCGATTTATGCAGCTGTTAGCTTTTCAAATGGTGGATATCACTCAGGTATTCTAATAACATATGACGGGTCCTCTCATTTTTTTCATTTTCTTGGACCTCGCTCAACAATTTCCTTGGATATTGATTTAGAGGATGAGAATTTAATTCTTAAAAAAATCGATTCTGTGATTCAGTCAGACGAAATATATATTGAGGCTTTTCTGAATTTCTGTTTACGTATAAAAAAGAAATCGAATATTTTATATGGTCATATTTTTGGGATAGGTAGATATTCTGCAGAAGAGGCAGTATTTGAGTCAGAAACTACTCTTCCTGAAATATCAAATTGTGTTGGGTTTTGCTTGAATGTATTAACTGGATTTTTGAATTGTAAATCATTTTTCCAATACAGCGATTGGAGTCTTCATCCATTGGATTACAAAGAGCGAAACTATGTTAGACATATTGAAAGGTGGTTAGGTAAAGATGATGATTTGAATGTTCCGGCAAGTGATATGCTCGATTCATCAGAATTTTTTGCTCATCATAGAAAAATTAACTCAATCGAATATTTAGCTAGCGGTTTTTGCTCTGAAGAGCAAGTGCCAATCAGAAAAGTGATTCTAGACCCCATTTCTGAACCACTTTTTGACGCTTTCCATCAAGTTTTGGAAGCATAGTATAAAAAAACAAACCCCCGATTCAAATGCATGAACCGAGGGTTTTATCGTTTATCGAAATAGACTGAATACGCTAGTTCTTTGTCTTCAGTCTAAAATCTTTTCTCTCAAGTCTACAACGGAATATTCCCGTGTTTTTATTGAATTGTTATCGATCCGTCCAACTAGTACTTAGGTAGCCTTTTGTAAAATCGGGTAGGATCCTCGAAAAAACTCAATTTGATCGGGTCTCCGTTTTCATCTTCAATAAACCACCTTCCTCTTTTTGTTGAATCTAATTTGAAGGCTTCAAAATGCTTGTTCTCAACTGTCAGTATTTCTTGAATGAAGAAGCTATTATCAATATAAAATTCTTGCTCAAACTCTTCAGATGTTGAGAAGGTCAAGAAATTTCGAAATGATATTGGTGTTGAGTTTTCATCGAAGCGTGTGGTTTCTACAATGGTAAGTTTCTTTGGGTTGTCATTTCTCGGTACTTCTGTTGTTTCGGTATTTGGAAACTTTTTGATTTCTGGCCCTGTATAAATATAGAATTGGGAGTTATAGTGATATGACCTAGGCGGTATAAAAGTGATTCTTTCTTGTTTAGTTAAAGTTGATACAGATACACCTACACCTTTGCTAATTCCTATTCCCGCTTTTAACAATGGGCCAGAATATAAATAACTTCCATAAGCACTTGAAGTTGAGTTAGTTTCTTGATCATTCCAATAATCTAATTTCACCTGATTGTCTATGTAGGATGATTTTTTCCAATCTATATAAAGAGGCTTATCTAACTTATTGTATATCGAAAACGAAAAAACCCCTTTAGATGCCCAAAAGCTGTAGCTGATTCTGAGTGAGTCATTTTCAAAAACGTATAGCCCGTTTTCAGATTTTTTTAAGTCCGTACTTGACTTGAAGACCTGAACATAAGTTTTCGTACATCCAAAAATTACAAAAGAGATGAATGCGATGATGCTGTATTTATTGATAAAGTGCATTGTACGTGGATTTTCAAACAACTTAATTCTAAAACTCTAAAGCGGAATATTCCCGTGCTTTTTCTTTGGCAAGTTCACCACTTTGTTTTCAAGCATTTCGAATGCTCTGATCAGCTTTTGACGTGTTTGGTCTGGGCGAATAACTTCGTCAATGTAACCTCGTGCTGCTGCGTTATATGGGTTTGCGAAAAGCTCAGCGTATTCCTGTTCTTTTTCTTTCCATTTTGCGTCAGAATCTGCTGCTTCGCTAATTTCTTTCTTGAAAATAATTTCGGCAGCACCTTTTGCGCCCATTACTGCAATTTCTGCTGTTGGCCAAGCAAAGTTCATGTCAGCACCAATGTGCTTTGAGTTCATCACGTCATACGCTCCACCGTAAGCTTTGCGGGTGATTACCGTAACACGTGGCACAGTGGCTTCGCTAAACGCGTATAGCAATTTGGCTCCGTTGGTGATGATGGCATTCCATTCTTGGTCGGTACCTGGCAAGAATCCTGGTACATCCTCAAACACCAAAAGTGGAATATTGAAGCAGTCGCAAAAACGCACGAATCGCGCACCTTTTTTAGAACTATTCACATCCAATACGCCTGCTAATACAGCCGGTTGGTTGGCAACCACACCAATGCTTCGGCCGGCCAAGCGAGCAAAGCCCACCACAATATTTTCTGCGTAGTCTTTATGTACTTCTAAAAACGTATCGCTATCAACTGTGCCGCTGATTACTTCGCGGATATCGTAAGGTTGATTTGGATTGTCTGGAATAATATCGTTCAGTTTTGGACGGCTTTCGTCACCTGCGGTGTAAGCCACTTTTGGTGCTTCTTCTTCGCAGTTGCTTGGCATGTAGCTTAGCAATTGCTTCACATGATCAAGCGCTG
This sequence comes from uncultured Flavobacteriales bacterium, assembly GCA_964637935.1. Lineage (GTDB taxonomy): Bacteria > Bacteroidota > Bacteroidia > Flavobacteriales_G > Salibacteraceae > SHAN690. The sequence goes on from CAZWXC010000119.1 coordinate 3,772, forward strand.
CAATTTCGTTTTCGCAAGCAAAATGCGTTACACCCGATTTTTGTGCGTGCGTGTCGGCTCCACCTAACTCTTCTGAAGTAACGTCTTCATTGGTTACCGTTTTCACCACGTTTGGTCCAGTCACAAACATGTAGCTTGTGTTTTCAACCATCAAAATAAAGTCGGTAAGTGCTGGCGAATAAACTGCGCCACCGGCACATGGGCCCATAATTGCGCTAAGCTGTGGAATAACGCCACTAGCTAATGTGTTTCGGTAAAAAATATCGGCATAACCACCCAAAGAAACCACACCTTCTTGAATACGTGCCCCACCAGAATCGTTCAAACCGATAACTGGTGCGCCATTTTTCATGGCAAGGTCCATCACTTTACAGATTTTTTCTGCGTGTGCTTCGGCAAGTGAGCCACCAAGCACGGTAAAATCTTGTGAAAAAGCATAAACGATTCTACCGTTTACTTTGCCGTAACCGGTAATAACGCCATCACCTAAAAACTTCTGTTTGTCTAACCCGAAATTGGTAGAACGATGTTGCACCAACATGCCTATTTCTTCAAAAGAGCCTTTGTCAAAAAGCAATTCAATGCGTTCGCGCGCTGTGAGCTTTCCTTTTTTGTGTTGAGATTCGATGCGGGCTTCGCCACCACCAAGTTTGGCTTCGGCTATTTTGCTATTGAGTAACTGGATTTTATCGTTCATCATTTCCAATTTGGATGGCGGCAAATTTACACTTGTGAGAGTAGGATGAAAACAAACCTTTATTAAATGTGCGAATGCATTGGTTTTCGTTTCGCGAAAGCGGAAAAAAGAACAAAAAAACGACTGACTAAATTTGAGCGTGGTGGTGCTCGCATTTAGATCAGTCGCTTTTGCAACCTAACTAAACAATCGTTGAAGGGTTTTTTAGAACATCAGCTGCACGCCTACATCAAATGGCGTTAAGTCGATGGTTTTGTTTTTTTCGAAAAGATTGTTCAAACCATAGTTTGCGTAGATGTTTACCGGTCCGTAGCCTACACTAGCTGTTGCGTGAATCAACAGTGGGTTTAAGTCGTAATCTGATTTGATTTTTGGTTTGTAGGTTTCGCCTTGACTTGAATAACGCTGCTTTAATCTTGAGCCAATTCTCCAAGAAACTTGCCCACCTACAGCCAATCTAAATGCTTTGTCTTCATCTTGATTGGTACTAAAACCTATCATTAAAGGCGCAGTTAAGTAGGTTACTTTCAATTTATTTTTTTCCAAAACTTTATTCGAATCAGTGTAAGCAGTCAATGGATCGGTGTTGTTAAGTGTGGTAACCTTGCTTTTGAATGCATAGTTGGCAAAGTGTAATCCTAGGCCAGTCACCAATTCTACATTGTTTTTGTAAAGGCGAAAATCCTTTTCGAGCAAGTTTAAATCCCAGCTCACGCTTTTAGCATAGTCTAGCTCTAAGAAAGAAACAACACTCGGAATTTCGGGTGTTCCAGCAGATGTTAGGTAGCCATTCACGCCAAGTCTAATTCCTGCCCAGTGGCTCACTTTGTCATCGCACTTATCATCATCGTCATCATTGCTATCTGCGTTTTCGCCATCTACTTCTTCATCAATGATTACTTCGGTGTTGTTTTTATTGTCGTTCAAAACGATGATTTTCATGCCTGCAACCTTTACGATGGTTGAGTCTTGGCCTTTTTTTGGAGTGATCACTACTTCTACAGAATCTTCAGTTGTTGTTGGATTTTCACCAGCTACTTCTTGTGCGAATGCAGCGCTGCTAAGCATGCTTAAAACTAACGCTATGATACTTAATGCTTTCATGGTTTTTAGATTATAGGTTTTAACTAAACGGTTTTTTTTGAGTTGTGGCTCAAGCGGTGCACCTAATGAGCTAGTTTGTTGTTGTTTTGAGTGTGACGGCCTCGGTTACGATTAGTTACAGGGGAACAAAAAATTATTTGTAAGTAACCTTTGTAAACTCGAATTTACCTGCGATAAACTCGAATTTTTTGCGCTCAGGATCGGTGAAATCTTTTTTAAGATCTACCATTTCGTTGCGATCTACCATCGTTGCAACGCTTTCGCGGAACAGCTCTCTGGTAGTTTCGCTTTTTTGCGGCTCAAGGCCGAAAAGTTTTTGCCCAATAAACTGCGTAACATTTAAAACAGGCGTGCGACTTTGAGGTGTTTCTGCGGAAGCATAAAGCACTTCTTCGTTTTCGTCCTTTATAAATGGTTCGATGGGGCTAAGTTCAAACGCCATCATTTGGCGCTCTTCTATTCGCGAAAGCGAAAATGAAGTAGCAACCTGATTTGCCTTTAACGCCTTCAATTTTTTAATCTGCGTTTCGGCACTTGCCAAATAAACTCGATCGGTGGCTTTGTGTTCAATCGCAGTTTCTGCTGCGCTCGTTGTGCCAGCTTTTGGCAAGGTGCTTAGTGGATCAATAGTGATGCTCGCCAATTCAATAGCGCTTTGGCGAGGATTGTAAATTTCGGTGTTGTTTGCAAAACGAAGCACACTAGTAATGCCAAGCAAAAGAATGATGGCGGCTGCGATGCTAAAAGCTGGTCGTGAGTACGCGGCCCAAAGCGGAATAGCTTGTTTAAGCGCGGCTTTGTCTGCCAACACTACGCTTGCCACGGGCTTCAGTTTTGTCTTTTTATAAAGTGCTAATTCAGTTTTAAATGTTGGGTTTGCTTTCGTAAAAAGTGCTGCGTTGGTCGCCAATTCAGGATTTAGGTCTGCATCTGCGGCAAGCGCAAATGTCTCTTCATAATTATCAGCGTCAATACCAGCTATTGGGGTGATGTCAACCTTAAGTGTGTTTTTAAATTCATCAGAAAGATTGGCGTCAAAGCTTGGCATTTCAAAATTGGCCATGTCTTTCAACTCGGCTTCAATGGCAGGATTCAAAAGCAGAAAAGCCTGAAAAGCTTCTGCTTGTTCAGGTGATAAAGTGCCTTCCATATAGTCGAGGGCAAACTCTTCATAATTGTGTATGTCTATCAATCTGCTCATATCACCATTTCAATGCTTCCTATGTATTGCTTCAATTTTTGGCGACCTCTGAATATGTAAACCTTCACTTGCGCTAGGCTCAATTTGGTCATTTCAGCAATTTCCAAAATTGTATAATATTCATCAAGATGATCAATATGTATCAAAGATTGATTTTTTATTGCTTTCTCTAAATCCTTTCGAGTTTTATCAGGGCCATTAAAAATTATTTTATTTGCTGGAACTCCGTTGCCTATAGCTTTGTCGTATTCAAATCCACTAACAACTTCAGCCCAGCTTCCTTCTTGATGAAACACATTGCAAACAGCTGAGAGATAATTAGTTTTATACGACCAAG
>CAZWXC010000120.1:0-7079 GCA_964637935.1 uncultured Flavobacteriales bacterium
GGTATAAATTCGCAACAAATTCAAAATACTATGCGCAAAACTTTACTTTCTGCCATTGCATTGTTCACCACCATTAGCAGCTTTGCTCAAATCACCATAACTCAAGCCGATTTTGGCACTGCGGGCGATAGCATTGTTGTGGGTACAGACATAGCGCCACCAGCCAATTTAAGCGTGGGCGGCACAGGAAACCAAACCTGGAATTTTACATCCCTTGCCGTTTCAAACATCAATACACTGAAGTTTGAAGATCCAGCGAATACAGCCAGCGGAAGCTTATTTCCAAACGCAGATTTGGCCACAGAGAGACAATCGGACACCCTTTTTTATGATTTGAACGGTACCGAATTTTCGATTGACGGTGTTACAGGAGACCCTTTCAATTTAGGAGTAAACCTGGCGGTAAATTTTGCTCCAAACGTGAAGCAAGTTGAGTTTCCAAGTACGTTCAACTCTTCTTTCACAGCAACGGCATATTTTGATACTATCATGAGCTGTGCGGCACTTGGTTTTGGTGGCACTTGTGATAGTGCAAGAGTTAAGCGAAAAGTAAATATTACCAGCAACTTTGATGCTTATGGTACTGTTCAAACTCCTGGGGGAACATATTCCAGTATTCGTCAGTACTTATTAGAACAAAATACAGATACCGTTTGGGCTAAATTCCCATTCATAGGATGGCAACAATTTTTAGACAGCGCTAGCACGGTTCACAATTACCGATGGTATGCAAATGGTGAGCAATGGCCAGTGCTTTCTGCAATAGCTGACGCCCAAAATGGTAATTTAACTTTTGCCGAATTCAAAGTAGATGACAACCTAATTTCATACTCAGTAAACGAGCAAAATCCTTATTGCAATGGCGATTGCAGCGGTTCGGCCACAGTGAGCGGCCTAGGTGGTGTGCCACCATACACGTACCAATGGCCTTCAGGCACTAATGGTGGCACTACCAATAGCGCAAGCAACTTGTGCGCGGGCACTTACAACGTTACTGTTTATGATGCCAATGGCGATTCAACCATTCAAGTAGTAGAATTGGAAAACCCTACAGCATTATCTGTTTCTGCATCAGTGCAAGGTGTAAGCATGGGCAACGATGGGGCCATTGACCTTAATGTGAGCGGGGGCAGCGGAACCAAAACATTTGCTTGGACTGGACCAAATGGCTTTACAGCTAATACAGAAGACCTTGACAGCATTGCTGATGGCGCTTACACAGTAATTGTAACCGATGGTAACGGTTGCGATACTATCGTTAGCATTTTAGTAGAATTAACTGGAATAAATAGTTTAGCTAATCACAGCTTCTCTATGTATCCAAACCCAACAGATGGTGCGGTAACTATTGCTGCAAAAGCCAGTATTAAAAGTGTGCGCGTGATGGATATGTTAGGCAATTTAGTGATGGAAAATTCATTTACAACCAGCACAAAACTCGATTTGAATCTTATGAATCTAAACAGTGGTTTATACCTTATTGAAGTACAAACTGAGGATGGTAGATATTTGAAAAAACTGACGATTCAATAGTAGAAAACTGATCTTAGTCATACAGCAAAATAAAGAAGCGTGTCACATTTGTTGACACGCTTTTTTTATGCCAGTAGCCAAACAAAAAACCACTTGCTATCACTGCGGAGAACATTGCCAAGAAGAACACTTGGTTTTCAAAAACCATGACTTTTGCTGCCATGGTTGCCGCACTGTTTATTCACTGCTTCAAGACACGGGCCTCACTTCATATTATGAAATCGAGCATAGCCCGGGGAGCACTGTTAAACCAAAAACTGACAATAAAGACTTTCTCGATTTAGAAGAAGTAAAATCGAAATTCATTGAATTTGCCGAAGGCAGTCAAAATAAAGTGACGCTTTACTTGCCAAGTATGCACTGCGCTGCATGCATTTGGTTGCTTGAAAAACTTCAGCAATTGAATGATGGTGTTATAAAATCAGAAGTCAATTTCTTGAAAAAAGAAATCACGGTGCTTTTCGACACCAATAAAATGTCACTCAAAGACTTGGTGCTTTTGCTTGATGAACTTGGCTATCCAGCAGATTTACAGCGCGACAAGAGCGCAAAATCGGCTCAGAAAATCAGAAAAACCGAGATCTTGAAATTGGGAGTTGCAGGTTTTGCTTTTGGCAACATCATGCTATTTAGCTTTCCAGAATATCTGAGTTTAGACGATGCTTCACTTGATAGCTTTAAGCCCATCTTCAGTCTTCTAAATTTTGCTTTAGCATTACCTGTATTATTCTACAGTTCAACCGAATATTTCAAAAGTGCTTGGAAAAGTCTACGCCTAAAATTTTTGACCATTGATGTGCCCATTGCACTTGGCATAGCAACACTATTCTTGCGCAGTGCCTACGAAATCATCACACAAACAGGAGCCGGTTATTTTGATTCATTTGCAGGGCTTGTGTTCTTTCTTTTGATCGGAAAATGGTATCAAAACAAAACATACGATGCGCTTGCTTTTGACAGAGATTTTAAATCATACTTCCCAATTGCCGTAGCCAAAATAACACCTGAGGGCGAAATGGTTTGTATGCTTGAAGACATAAAACTAGGAGATAGATTACGAATCCTACAAAATCAAGTGATTCCTGCAGACGCAAAGTTGACGAGTAGATGGGCAGAAATAGATTACAGTTTTGTGAGTGGAGAAAGTGATTTGCTTTCAAAAACCGAAGGTGATTTGCTCTATGCTGGTGGGCGAAATACGGGCATTGCATTTGAGGTAGAGGTAGTGAAAGAAGTTTCGCAAAGCTATCTTACCAGTCTGTGGAATCAAGTCGAAAGCAATAACAGCAAACCTCAGTTTTCATCACTTATCGATAAAGTGAGTAAATACTTTTCCATTGGCATTTTAGCAATAGCTTTTGGCACATTGGCCTATTGGCTTTGGTATGATGCAACTGAGGCTGTGAGTGCATTCACAGCAGTGCTCATCATTGCTTGCCCTTGTGCACTTGCTTTGAGCATGCCGTTTACAGCAGGCAACGTATCGCGCATTTTGGGCAAAATGGGGTTTTTCGTAAAAAATGCCGATGTACTTGAATCATTAGCGGCCATTAACACCATCGTTTTTGACAAAACTGGAACCCTGACTAAGGGCACAAAATTCGAAGTGCGCTATCTCGGAAACATTTTGCTTAAGCACCAATTGGCTTGGATAAAGACCATTGCCAGTGAATCTTCGCACCCGCTAAGTCAAGCCTTGAAGAGTGTAATTGTGGGCAACACGAGGCTAGTAAAAGACCTAAAGACGACAGAAGGCGAAGGAATAAGTGGTGTGGTGGACGGAGCACTCATAAAAATAGGTTCTGCAACATTTGTAGGAGCCGAACCAAGCGACCTTGCAGAAGAAGGCAGCGTGGTGTATGTAGCCATCAACAGCATTGTTTACGGCCACTTTATTATCCGAAAAACCACCAGAGACGGGATTTTACATATGATTTCTCGCATTAACCATAGTTTCAAAACCTATCTCTTGAGCGGTGATAACAGCTCAGAGAAAAACGCAATGGAGCACATTTTTGGCTCTAAAACAAACCTATACTTTAATCAATCGCCCACAGACAAAAGAGCTTTTGTGATGAAATTGAACGAAGAAGGTAAAAATGTGATGATGCTTGGCGATGGACTAAACGATGCTGGCGCTATAAAGGCCGCAAGCGTGGGTATAGCTGTGGCGGATAATGTATTTAGCTTTTCGCCCGCCTGTGATGTGATACTGCAGGCTGATCAGTTGAAATACTTAAATCAATTTATTGCTTACACAAAAAAGAGCATGAACGTGGTTAAGGCCAGTGTCATACTTTCTCTACTTTATAACTTAGTAGGTTTATACTTTGCCGTAAGAGGTGAGCTTACGCCCATTTTCGCAGCTATTTTAATGCCTTTAAGCTCAATAAGTGTGGTAAGCTTTGTTACGCTGCTCACCAACATGCTCAAACCAAAAACAGAAGAAGATTAACGGTAGGCGTACTGTACTTGGTTTTGCTGTGGAACAGGTGCGTCAACTCGAATAATTTTTCGTTGAATTCCTGCTATTTTCCACTTTCCAGATTCGTTACTCATTTTATAATAATGAATACCAGAAGCTCCTGAAATCAGGGTTTTACTTTCTGAATAAACCTCAATCTTAAAATCGGTTTTGCAGAAAATTCCTTCATTTGTTTTGATGAAAAAATTATAGTCTCTGTGCAAAGATTTTACATCAGAAAGTTGGTTAATCAAGTGTTTTTGAAAAACACCAATGCCGATCCTAGAATTAGGTTTAATGGATGATTTCGGAAAAGATACCTCTAAGTCTTGAGTGAAAAAGTCAGGCAATTTTTCCCATTGCTTGTAATCAACCGCCCTGTTAAGTTGGTTGATACAGTTAATGATGGTTTGAACATCTGCTGGAGTCATGCTTTCTTGATTTACTGGTTTGGGGGCGAACCTTTACGATTCTTAAAAGCGCAGCAAATATCTCTATTTTTTTGCGCCATTTTCAACCAGTTACGAGAAACTTCAACATTTGGTTGGTGATTTGCCTATTTAATGTTCTTAAGCAACACTTTTTTGTTCTGTAGAAGCTCAAGGTTATCATTCAGATTAAAATACTCTTCGCTGAATCTCTGTGTACGCTGATGGGCATCAGTCATGCGCTCAATGCTTCTTAAATAGCGTCTTGCGTCTTCCTTCGTGTTCAATTCCAAACCTGGAACCTCTACTGTTTCGCCTTCAGCGGTTTTTGCAACCATTGTGAAATAGGAAGAGTTGCAATGCTTGATCTCGCCTGTTCTTATGTTTTCTGATTCAACCCTTATGCCTACAACCATGGAGGTATTACCCACATAATTCACTCTAGCGCGCATGGTTACCAACTCACCCACTTCAATGGGCAACAAGAAGTCAACCTTGTTTACAGATGCCGTAACACAGTATGTGCCCGAATGCTTTGATGCACAGGCAAAGGCAATAGAATCCATTAAAGACAAAATGTAACCGCCATGAATTTTGCCCCCAAAATTAGAGTGTGACGGAAGCATCAACTCAGAAATGGTAACCTCCGATTCTAGGTTTGATTTAAACTTGATTTGACTCATTTTTTGATCAAATTGTAAGATAAATACTTGATCTTTTTTCCTTGTGCAAGCCAAATCGACTCATAATAGGTTCTGATATTGAGCACCGCTTGCATGGTTTCATCCAGCGCTTTGATGCCTTCTTCATACAATTGATCGGTATCAAACCGCAGATCAAACTCAAAGTTGTTTTGCTCTTGATGGTATTCTGGAATAGATTCTAGCTTGGTAAACTCATATAAATCGGTGCTATCACTCTTTAAATTAAGCGTGCCGCCTGGCTTTAAAAAACGAACATATCGCTCTAAAAACATGCCGCTGGTAAGGCGCTTTCGCGGACGGCCAAGTTGTGGATCTGCAAACAAAATCCAGATTTCATCCACTTCATTTTCAGCAAAGAAGCTATTGATCAAATCAATTTTTGTTCTCAAAAAACGAACGTTTGTCATGCCCGCATCTTCTACTTCTTTGGCGCCTGTAAACATGCGCGCACCTTTAATATCAATGCCCACAAAGTTTTTTTCTGGAAAGAGTTTACCCATGCCAACCGAGTATTCACCTTTGCCGCAAGCAAGCTCCAAAACAATTGGGTTATCGTTCCCAAACTCCTTGTTCCAATTGCCTTTGAGGCGATAATCTTTGTTCATCACCTCATCAAATTCAGGTTCGATAACGTGAGTCATTCGCTGTACTTCAGCAAATTTTTTCAGTTTGTTTTTTCCCATTTCTGATTAAAAATCTGGGTTAATGCTTTGCAGTTCTATTTCGTTCATCACCGTGCCTGGTTTCATAGCAATGGCAGCTAATATTACATCAGCTATGTCTTCAGGCTGCACAAATTCATCCTTCGGTGCTTCCATGCCGTCCCAACTAGAGGTGTTGATAGATGATGGCAACAATGCGGTCACTTTTACTTGGTGCGGCTTTAGCGTTTTTAGCAAAACCTGATGATAACCGTACAACGCAAACTTGCTGATGGTGTAGCTTGCTGCTTCGGCTCTCGGTTGCTTGTTTACTACCGAACAAATGTTGAATATGTGACCGCTTCTTTGCTCTTCAAACAACGGCAAAAGCGATTGCGTAATAGTGTGAGCTGCGTAAAAATTGACTTGCATGTGTTTTTCAAGCGCGCTTTCTTCATCCAGCAATTGATCAGGAATATAAATGCCAGCATTGTTTACAAGCACATCTATTTTGTCAACCAAAACGGTCAAAATATTGGTGTAACTCAACACTTGGTTTTGATCTGAAAAATCAAGTGCATGAAAGTGATGTTCAATGTTTGATACACCTTCTAGCTCGGCCTTGAGTGCCATTAATCCATCTTGACTGCGTGCGGTAATCCAAAGCTCGTAGCCATTTGCCGCCAAGGCTAGCGCAGTAGCTCGACCCACGCCACGCGTGGCACCAGTAACAATGGCTGTTTTAGTTTCTATATTCATGATGCCGCCAAAGGTGAAATTAATTCGCCTTTATTGATGCCATGATTGACTATTGTAGTTCAAAATCGGTAGTTCCGATAAGGTAGCCCTCGGCATAAATCTCTACAATGTACTTGCCTTCTATTGGTTCTTTAAGCACATCCCAATACAAGCACATGTCAACTTCTTCGTTTTCGTACATCAGCTCTTCTTTGCGAGTATACAAGCCTTCTTTGTCTTCGTAAGTAAACATATATTTTTCGCTTTGATCGTAGCTCAACACTTCGCCATTAGGATCTACAATTCTCAGATAAATGTCTTTTTTACCTGGCTTGGCAACCTCGTTTTTATCAATCGTAAAACAGGTTTTTATTTTATCTACTCGCTTGGCGCGATCAGTTTCTCGGTGCACGGTGGTGTTTTTTACACGTTGGCCAACTGACACCAAATCAAGCGCTTTTAGTTTAGAGCCAATTTCCACCTTCTTGGCAAGCTCTGCGTTTTTATCGTTTAGCTCTTTGTTTTCCACCTTTTGGGTGTTGAGCTCCATTTTCACCTCCGCTTTTTCAGC
>CAZWXC010000121.1:0-7052 GCA_964637935.1 uncultured Flavobacteriales bacterium
CGGTACTTAGTGCTTCACGTTCGTTTCCAACGAGGTTTTTAGGAAGGATAACAAACACATTCTTGCCTTCTTCAAGCTTTGAACCCATCATCGCGATTAGGCCACTTGTGTACTTTTCAACTTCGTTGAGTATTACAAAATCGGCCTTAGCCACCGTATCCAAAAGAATGTTGTCTGAGCTCATTTTTTGGTACTCAGTTTCTCCTTCTACCTCAAAAAGCTTTTTGAATGGTTTCGAATCGGCTTTTTCGCCAGAGATTTCAACCACAGTAATATCAGACCGAACTGAGAGTGTGAAGTAAAAGTCGTTGTCATACGTAATTGGTCGATCTTCAATACTCAGTTTTCCTTTCAAATAGCCCGCTTCATTCAACAAGAGTTGAATATTAGTATCGATAGTGCTATTCGGCTCTAATGATAATATCAAACTACTTATCAGTTGATCTTGTAAATAAATATCAAACGGCAAGTCTGTTTTAAGCTCGTTTCCGCGATTGCTAATTCTAATATTTAGCTTTTCTTGGTTTCCTTTTGTTAGCACAGGAGTTTCGATCCAAGCGCTGTCTATACTTACGTTGCTTGTTTCGCGACCAATCAATTTTACTAAACGCAATTCCTGGGTGCTGTATGCTGTGATGTTTGCACCAATAACCTCATTAAAGTCACTGATTAAGTAAATAACTCCGCCATTGATTTCATTTTCGCGCAACGCAGAAGCGTGAAAATCAACGATTCTCTGACCAACGGCATTGCTTGGACTTATGCTCAACTGATCGAGTGCTTCTACAAATCCATCAAAATCTAGAAATCTCTTCTGAAATGGTGATAAATCGTTGGTGATTAATTGAAAATTAGTTTCGCTAGGGTAACTTTCAGCTATTTCGAAAGCTCGTTGCAGCGCTTCCGTAAACAAGTTTCCGTTTTCACCCGCATTTTGCATGCTAAACGAATTATCTACATAAATACTCACATTGGTTTTTGAAGCAACATTCGTATCCGTGGCGGGAATAAAAGGTCGTGCAAAAGCCAGTACAGCAAAGGCAATAAGTGCCATTCGCGCAAGCAAAATGAGAATGTGTTTAAGTTGGTTTTTAGTTTGAGAGCGAGACTGAACTTCTTTCAGAAGACTTACGTCAGAAAAAAGTAATTGCTTGTATCGCTTAAACTGAAAAAGGTGAATAATGATTGGAATTGCCAGAAGGCTAAGTGCCCAGAGTACGTTTGGCGATTGAAATATCATTAAAGGCCAAAGGTAATAGTTGGAGGCAATCGGCAACTAGCCTTTTACCTGAATTTTTAAGATAAGATAGGGCGGGTTGCCTTCAGAATCAATAATGTCGTGTTGAAAGCTATGACCTGTGATTCTTCTCAAGTTTGCCAAGCCTTGACCTTTAGGTAGTTCACCAAGTTCTTGATGAATTGCAACCTTATTAGATATAATCGCATTTAATTCTTCCGTTGTCAATTCATTTATGGCGTGCAATACTTCCGATACCTGATCTTTCTTTCGTTCTTGAATAAAATTACCTGTAAGCATGTTGTAATCTTCTTCGCGTTGAAGTAAGAAAACAGCTGGTTTTCCAGACTGATTGAAACGATTGTAGGCGTGTTTAGCAACGTTTTTAAGCAATTCTGTCATAACCAAGCCTAAACCTTCACCTTCAGGAATTTCATTCACTGTAGTGTCAATTTGATTTGACAAATGCGCCACATTTCCTTCGTTCAGCAGTCCCTTAAAAAGAATGAGTGAATTGGAAGAAATCATTTCATTGTGAAGCTCAATAGCTTCTCTCAAATATTCTTCTTGATCACAATCTTCGTAAAGTTCGCTGTCGATGGCTTTGGTGAGATTCAAATAGTAGAAAAAGCCATCAGGAATTGGTTGAAATTCGAAAATTAATTTTCCGCTGCTTTTTCTGGCCATGTCTACCAATCCTAAACCAGCTCCACCTTTTTGACTAAAACTTGTATTGTTCAAAATCTCGAGGTAGTACTCTTTAAGCTCAGAACTGTCTTTCTCAGAAATCGCGTGAAGCTTGTCTGTCAAAAGACTTCGCACTTCTTCATCTACATAATTACCGTAAGTTATGCTATAGGCGGCCTTTTTCCTCTTGATGATGAATAGACCTCCGTCATACATACTATTAGCTCCTGTTTCATCAAAGTGTTGATGGCGAGTAATGTTCTGCAAACCTTCCACCATTAAGTAATAAACTTTCTTTGCCACTTTGTTCGTATCAAGCGCAAGTAAGTTGTCCTCGGTTAAGAGTAAAATATTATCGGTAATGGTCGTATTGAAATTACCGCGGCATGCGAACAGGAATTGCTCTTCTTCAACAGTTTTACCTGTATTAAAGACAAGATCGAATTCGGGTTTAGGTGTTGGTTCTGCCATCGGTGTGGGGCACAAAAATTTAAAAAAACTTTAAATAATCGAAGAATAACTTTGAATCTCTAAAAAAACTTTCATGATTGACTCTTATTTGCAGCAGATAAATTGGGCTAAAAGCAACAAAAATACAATTGACAAAACGCTTAAGCGCTTGAAAACCAAAAAAGAAGCCGATCGTCTTGTCAACGATTTGCATTATGAAGTTTTTGAAAAAATAGATTGCTTGAATTGTGCGAATTGTTGTAAAACCACAGGCCCTTTGCTTACATCCAAGGATATTTCAAGAGTTTCTTCTCGATTGAAAATGAAAGAACAGGATTTTATCACTACGTATTTGAGGATAGACGAAGACCAAGATTACGTATTTAAAACCATGCCTTGTCCTTTTTTATTAGAAGATAATTATTGCAGTATTTATGAGGATAGACCTCGCGCTTGTAGGGCTTTTCCGCACACCGATCAAAAAGGGCAAATGAATATTGCAAACCTAACGCGAAAAAATGCACGTATTTGTCCGGCCGTTAGCAGCATTATGCAAAAATTAATGATGGTTTCTTGATGAGTTGAAATCTCGTGATTTGCGCGTTTTCATTAATAATTTGATCCATTTCGGTTAAACAGTGGTTGCCAATTCAATGGTTTATTTAAAAGTAGACCGAAAAAGAGACTACCAAAACTATAAGCTAAGAAGTCAATCGGGTCATTCGTAAAACGATGATCAAAAAGTGGCAAAATCAATTCAAAATACGCCCCGGTGAGTAGTGTAATGATAACTATATCTCGTTTTAAAATGGTGTTTTTCTTCCATTTATCACTGAATGATTGAATCAGTATCAATGCTGTTTTTAAGAAAATAGGCATGGCCAATAAGTCTTCGAAATAACTGTGAAAAAAGGGTGGAAGCGAAGCTTGAGATTCAAACCATTTATAGCTTAAAAAGGTGAGAATTAATAATCCATAAACCCATATATGCATTTGCTTTTTCAATGTGCAAATGCTGTAGAAAGATAAATCAGAAAGCCTATTATGGCATAAAGAATCAATTGAAAAACCTGTATCGGTTTCTTTACAATTTTCAACCAAAGTGGATCACTTTCCTTGATTTTTAACACAGGAACTGTAAGATCGCCATTCAATTTTCTTTTGGCGACTTCTTCGCGATAGACCTTATTATGATCATGTCCGCAGCACTCACAAATGGCAGATGTGCCATCAGTCCACTGGTTGCATTCTTTACAGCGTTTGAGGTGCGTATTTTGTTCCTTTTTCAAAGCACCGCGAATTTATACATCAAAGTGTTTAGCTCATTACAATAATTCGTTGGCTAAATTGGCCAATTCGCTTCGTTCGCCTTTGGTAAGTGTGATGTGTGCAAAAAGTGCATTTCCTTTTAAGCGATCAATGATATAACTCAATCCGTTTGATTGCTCATCTAGGTAGGGCGTATCTATTTGATTTACATCGCCCGTAAATACAATTTTGGTGTTTTCACCTGCACGTGTGATGATCGTTTTTACTTCGTGCGGAGTGAGATTTTGAGCTTCGTCCACAATGAAATAAACGTTTGATAAACTTCTTCCTCTTATAAATGCCAATGGAGTGATTTCAATCTTCTTTTCTTTCAGCATGATCATGATTTGCTTGTAACGCTTTTCATTTTCAGTGAATTGACTTTTAATGAACTCTAAATTGTCCCAAAGCGGCATCATGTATGGATCTATTTTACGCTCGGCCGAACCGGGTAAAAAACCAATATCTCTGTTGCTTAATGGCACAAGAGGTCGTGCTAAAATGATCTGATTGTAGTCTTTTTTCTGCTCAAGTGCTGATGCAAGTGCTAGAAGCGTTTTTCCTGTTCCTGCAACACCTTGCACAGTTACCAATCTAATGTTTGGATTCATCAAGGCATGCAGCGCAAAGGTTTGCTCGGCATTTTTTGGCTTAATGCCATAGGTGTAAAGCTTTTCAACACGCTCCACATTCAGCGTAAGCGGATTGTAATAAGCCAGCGAAGATGTTTTTCCGTTTTTGATAATGTAATAATGATTGTCAATCACCTTTTTGAAAATCGACACATCATCCGTGTATCCCGCTGTGTAGAGTTTTCTAATGTATTCGCTATCAACATTATCAATGGTTTCGCTGCCTTTGTATAATTGGCTGATATCAATGATTTTACCTGTTTCGTAATCTTCAGAGTATAAATCAAGCGCTTTCGCTTTGAGGCGAAGATTTATGTCTTTGGTTACCAGAATGACTTTAGCATCTTTTTCTGTGTTTTTCAAATAAACAACGGTATTCAGAATTTTATGGTCGGCCTTGTTATCACTGAAAATTTTCTCAGCATCAATCGCTGTTTTTTCCAGACTCATGATAATCTTAAACTTACCTTTCTTTTCGCCTTCAAGCGGAATCCATTGTTGTAAGCTATAATCAGCGCTAAGCTTATCTAACAAGCGAATGAATTCTCGAGCTTCATAATTTTTGGTGTCTTTACCGCGTTTGAAGTTGTCCAATTCTTCCAGTACAGTAATTGGCAAACAAATATCATGTTCGTCAAAATTATTGATGGCTTGATGGTCGTGAAGAATCACTGAAGTATCCAACACAAAAATCTTTCTCTCTTTTTTCTTTCTAGGAGGCATAAGCTAATCGGTGTTTAATGATATTTCCGAATGTAGCCTTAGAAACAACAGATTTGGAGCAGCTGCAGAATAAGTAATTAACCGTTGGTGTTTATTTCTGCTTGAAAATGAGCTATGTAAACAAATTGTTTACTCAGTTTGAGTCCTGTGTTAAGCGCTTGGTTCAGGCTTTAATTCACATTGCTCAATGTCAGCCTGTAGCATTTCGGCTGCACCTTTCCAGCTATAAGCCTTCTTTACAAAATCATAACCTGCTTGTGAAAGTCGCTCGCACTCGCTGCTGTTGTGTAGCAGTTGTATAATATGTTGCGCAATTTCTTCGGCAGTATCACCAAGCAAAATGGCATCGTTTTTTGGCGCGCCAATCGCATTGTTTGCCAAGCTTGTGGTGATCACTGGCACTTTGCTGGCCATTGCTTCTAATATCTTGTTCTGCATGCCAGAGTTAATGAGCATTGGAGCTACAAAAAGTCTTGATTGTTGAAAAATGGCACTAATATCATCTACCCAACCAGTGATAGTTACTTTCTCTGATTTCAAACCCAAGACGGTAGCGTTTGGAGTTGCTCCTGCAATGGTCACATTAATGTTTGGCTCCGTTTTCCAAACCAACGGCATCACTTCTTTGACTAAATACCTCGCGCTTTCCACGTTTGGTCGGTAGCTCATGTTGCCCGAAAACAAGATATCTATTGTTTTTAATTGAGGTTTCGCATTAAAAAAGTTAAGTCCAACTCCATTCGGAATCACCTTCATTTGCTGGCTCGTGCTCATTTGCGCTTTGTCTTGCTCGCTAATGATGTAATGACTTTGAAAAAGCGATTCAATTTCTTGCTCATATTGCATCAAGCGAGCATATTCGGTGCGCATAAACCAGCTTACTGGCCATTTACTGGCGTTCGCCATTTTCAACATTCCAGCACCAAGTGCATCCATGTAGTCCATAGATTTTGGCAGTGTGGTATACTTTCTTACAAACTCAGAAGTGCGCAAGAGTTGACAAAAAATATGCTGTGGTAAATGTTCTTCTAAGAAGCTATCAAACGCCATTTGTGCGTTTTTAGAATAGAAATAATTTACTTGGAAAGGTGTGCGTTTGAACAAGCCCAAAAACATCCTCCAAAGTCTTCCCCAAACGCTGAGGCGATAAATGTAGATTTCAGAACAAAACTCTTTAAGTTTTTGCTCAGCCATCGGGTGTACCTTTTTATCTGCCAAGCAAAACAGCATTATTTCATGCTTTTGTGCCAGCTCTTTCATTAAGTAGTATGCACGCAGCTTGTCGCCTTTTTCAAGCGGCCAAGGCACTCTGCTCAATACTACCATTATTCGCATTGGCTAAACTTTACTTGATTTAGGATTAGTGTCCTTCTTCAGCTTAAGCGCAATCAGCAATCTCTCAATGGCTTTAGTGTATGTTTCCATATCAAGCACTTTACTATCTGTTGTAGCTTGATATGTCAAAAACAATCCGATTGGGAAAAGTGCCATACTACTGATCCACATGCCAAGTCCAGCATCCATTTCGCCCTGCTTTGCTAATTTTTCAAAAGTGATAGAAGTAATATGATACGCCAAGAAAAACAATACAGAGATCACAACAGGTAAGCCCAATCCACCTTTTCTGATAATTGCGCCTAAAGGAGCACCAATAAAAAAGAGTAGAATACATGCTATAGACAAGGTGAGCTTTCTATGCCATTCTATCAAATGTCGGTTGATGCTCTTTTCGTTTGAAATAAACACATCGCCCTTGCCTTGTGCATAAGTGCTGTTGCTTCTTATTTGAGAGATAGCTGTTTCTAATATATTGAGCTGATGACTTGCTTTAAATCTTGAATATTTTGCCCAAAGAATAGAGTCGTTATTATTGACGGCAGAGGCAATGGCTGCACTATCAATTTCGGGAGGCAAAGTTCTATTTCTGATGATTTCATAATAATCATCCTTTTTGCGTTGAAGTTCTACTTTATAGGTATCAATGGCATTTTCAAGCTGTGCCAAATTCAACATTT
>CAZWXC010000122.1:0-2940 GCA_964637935.1 uncultured Flavobacteriales bacterium
ACCACAATCTAGCGTTGAAGAAACCGCTGCAGATGCCACTAAGTTTGTAGGTTGAGTGATCGTTGCGCTTGCTGTTGTTGTGCATGCATCATCGTCTGTTACGGTAACGGTGTATGTTCCAGCGCTGAGTCCAGTAATTGTATTGTTTGAAGAAGCTGAATTGCTCGTAGTAGCTCCATTAGACCAAGCGTAATTGAAGTTTGCGGTTCCGCTTGATTGAGTTGCAGTCAGTGATCCGTTACTTCCACCATTGCAGGAAACATTGTTTGTCGAGGTAATCGATGCTGTCATGGAGCAAGAAGGGGTAGTCCCTTCGCACCATAAAAAATCATCTAATGCTATATAATCTCCATTTGCAGTTGTAGAAATTACTATCTCATCTACTTCTGTGGAAGAAAAGTCCGAGGATCCTTCTGTCGCAAAATCTACAAGTACATATGCAGCAGTATTAAAGCTTTTGGTAAAGCTATACTCAGTACTGTTATTCTTTTTACCAGTAACGGTTAGAATTGAATTTGTAGCGCCAAATGAAGTGTTTGTAACCCATAATTGAAAGCTTTTTATATTGATATCAGTGCCATCCGTTGTTTTGAGAGTAAATGATGCTCCATTATTGTCATTTGGGCCGCCAATCGCAACACCAGCATTGTCTATATACCGGTTGCCTGTACTTCCTCCACCTGTAAATTCATCTACATCGTAGCTAACTCCTGACTCATTTGAAAAAACTGTAAAAGCCTGGCCGTTATTGGTGAAAGTAGAACTGCCAATAGAAACAGCCTCGAATGACTCGGTGTAAGGTGTGCAAACACTTCCAGACGCAGGAGCAACGTTTGCAACAACAAATTCATCAATATGACCACTGAAATTTGGCGAAGCCGAAATGGTTATTTGTGTTGTGTTGGCCGCTAAAGCGTTTAGGTTTACAGTTGTGCCCGAGTTCGCAAATAGGTTGAAACTTGTACTTCCACTTATATCGCTAGTAACAGTAAAAGAACTGGCAACGGATGAATATAAGTAGAATGAGGTAGGATCAAAACTTTGATTTCCTGTTAAACTTAAGGTTATTTGGCTCTCAAGTGATCCGCCACCTCCACCGATATAGATGTAATTTCCATTAGCATAAGTCCCATCGTTTAATCCATCTATGGTAAGTGTATATGATGATCCTCCGTTTTCATGAACTTGTGCATTATTGCTTGCGCCTCCATAGCCACCATAAGTAACAATATCAGAAGAATTCATAGAAAAGGTCTGAAGCAACTCCGTAAAATCGTTCAGTGCTATGGATTCAGCTAGGGGTGTCGCCTCAATATTTCCAGTTTGAATTTCTAAATCCCAGTTTGACTGGTTTCCTGTAATGTCATTTGAAGCGGCTACATCAACGTGACTTTGTCCTTTAACAATCTCTAACAACGTACTGCCTTCTTCGCCTTGAGCCAATGAGCAACCATAAAATAATAAATCTCCACCTGGCTTAATTGTTTGATTGAGTTGCTTGTCTAAACCTTCTCTTTGTTTTAATAGTAAATTTCCATCCACTCTTTCATTTCCTAATTGTAATACACCTGACTCAGCATGAGAAACAAGGTGAACTGCATCTAGGCCTTTGTACTTTGCTAGGATTTGAGTGAGCTGATCCAATCCAGAAGCGTTAGAATGAATAAGTTCAATTGCAATTCCAGCTTTTTGCTGGTTAAAAATGATGTCTTTTTGTTGTACACCACCATCAACTATTATAAGTTCTTTAAAAAGTTGACCTTTTTCAAGACTTACTCCAGAATTTTGATCCAATTTCTTTAGTTCAGAATAGGTCTCTGATGTTTTAAACCCATCTAGTTGTGAGAATCCATTTTGAGAAAGATAAGTGCTGCCACTGTAACAACCAGCCCTCTTAGTTCTGTAATAACCACCGCTCGATCCGCCCATTGCAGCTAGCGAGGAAGTTGTAAGGGCCAGCTTGAAAAGGGTTTGGCCAAATTTTGAAAGAGTACGTTTAGACATGTGTGATAACGTATTAGTTACTAAGGTTTTATTTAGCCTTTGGAGCAATGACACTTGCGGCTGTGCCGCTCGTGTCTTTCCAAAATGCCATTTCGTTGTATTTGTTAAATAGATCAGGTGGTAGAATGCTTCTTCTTGGACTAAATTCTACCTTACGTTTTACAGTATGTAGTCCTTTTACACCGAGCGAGGCATCAAACTCGTCATGAGCATATTCCACGTTGTTAAAATCATGATTAAAAGTTGGGTCACCAATAAATTCATAGATCAGTCCCATTGCCTTTTCAGGAAACTGTGTGAGCAAATCATAGTCAACCAGCAATAGCTTATCCGAGTGCTCTCCATAGAAGGCTTCTTTTAGTGCTGTCAAAGAAATTCCGACAGGACCATTGAGCATGCTCTCGCAACGAGAATATACAGTGATTCGGTTAGCCGGTGAGAACATTTTGCTATAATCAAATGGGTTTTTTCGATAGATTTTTTCAAAGCTATCCATGATCCAAGCAGGATCTCGAACTAAGCAAATGACTTTGAAATCTCCAAAAATGTCTACTAATTGGTGCAAGCGTGCTGTCCAAAGACGATTAGTGTCAAAAATGATTTCTTTTTGATTGTCTTCATAGTAGGCATTAAATATTGCCCTAAAAATGCTTTTTCGTTTGGTCTCGTTAAAGAAGGAGTAAAATTCGCCTCCAGCACCCATTTGTTCCAAGGCGCCATTAATCAAGGATGCCACAGGACTTGACATACCAGCAGATATTTTAGGGTTTTGGGCTAAAATGCCTGAAAGTAAGGTAGACCCTGATCGAGGCAAACCAGAAATAAAATGGAATTGTTGATTAGAAAACACTTTATAGAATTAGTCAGAATAGGTTGAAAATTAAAAGAAACTTACGCCTAATTACCCAAAATTTTAACGACACAAAGGTCTGAGTT
>CAZWXC010000122.1:2950-5397 GCA_964637935.1 uncultured Flavobacteriales bacterium
TTTTTTCTTGAACAAAACCTTGTTAATTCTTTAAATACTATAAACCTCGCGTACAGTTGCAAAATGTGTTGATATCGCGTGATTGTTCAGACCTAAGCTCACTTGCACAAGCATGCTTTCATCAAAAAAAAAGCGACACTCTTTCGAGCATCGCTTTTCTAATTCAAGGATTGAAATTTTACTGAACAATTAACTTCTTCCGCACTGTTTCGCCATTGTGATTTACATCTATTAAATAAACACCACCGCTCAGTTGAGATATGTTTATTAAAGAAGCTTTTTGTTTTTGGATAACCAATTTACCGTCCAAGGTTCTTATCTCAACATTATCAGGTGTTTGTGAATTTCCTACCACCACATTTACTTCATCTCTAGTTGGGTTAGGGAAAACTTTAGCCTCAAAGTCTAGTTTGCCTTCGGCAATGCCAACGGTTAATATCACATAAACACTGTCACTAGAAGAACAACCATTGGTGTCAGTTACGGTCAAAGAATAAGTCCCTGGACTCGTAACGTTAATGATAGAATCGGTTGACCCCGTAGACCAGCTGTAGTTGTTATATTCAGTAGGCGCTCCGATAATAGGAGTAAGTTCAGAAGCTAGGCTAACAGTGTCTGCATCAAACCCAAAACTAGGAGGTAGGTTATCGAATCCAACATTGATGGAGGCCACTTTTTCGCAACCAAAATCATCTGTAATGGTAACAAAATGCAAACCTGAATCAAGTGCAGTTGCAGTAGCTGTTGTTTCGCCATTGTCCCAAACAAATTGATAAGGAACTAGGCCACCACTAAGGTTTAATGTAGCCGAACCATCCGCAGTATTGGCACAATTTGCGTTCACCAAATCACTAATAGTTGGCGATAGCGAGTCTAACACCAGCACTTCAATGGTATTTGAATAGGCTATTTCAAGGCATGCTGCAACGCTCACTTTTCTTCTAAACCAAGTTGTTTCGGTTAAACCAACCGCTTGATATGC
Organism: uncultured Flavobacteriales bacterium; assembly: GCA_964637935.1. Classification (GTDB taxonomy): domain Bacteria; phylum Bacteroidota; class Bacteroidia; order Flavobacteriales_G; family Salibacteraceae; genus SHAN690. Next base: position 3,933 of record CAZWXC010000122.1, read on the forward strand.
CGTGTCTGCACTGATTCCTGATGTTGTATTCCAGGCGAGTGAAGAAGCGGTAGAGTCTTGCCATTCATAAACAAATGCGGTATCGCCTTGCGAGCCACTTGCATTTGCTGTTGACTTGAATTGAGCCGGAAAAGCTCCGTAACAAACCGTGTCTATAGACTGAGCCTCCACAATGGTGGAAGAGCACAAAGTCAGCCCAAGAGCTACAGATAAAAGGGAATATTTTCGTTTTAAATTCATAATTAGATCGTTCAATGATTAATTACCAGTTGAAATAGTACCACCTGAAAGCGGGGTAGGTTGGTTCACAACGGCTGATTCAGTCTTAGTACAACCGTTTTGATCAGTTACAGTTAAGGTGTATGTGCCAGCAGCGATGTTTATAAGGTTAGCCGATGTACCAGCGTTATTCCACGAGTAATTGTAATTCGGAGTTCCACCAGATACAGTAGAAGTTACTTCTCCGTCAACACCGCCATTACATGTCACATTGACTTTAGTAAGTGCAATGGCAATAGAATCTGGTTGTGTCAATGAAATAGTTTCAGAGTCTGTGCAGCCATTGGCATCGGTAATCGTTACAGTATAAGTTCCAGTATCAATTCCTGTTAAACTGGCCGTTGTAGCTGAGTTGCTCCAAGCGTAGTTGTAGTTAAGCGTTCCACCAACTGCCGAAGCGGTTACTCCACCATTCATTGCTTGATAACAAGTAATTGCGCTGTCTAAGTTGATTGATGCAACTAAAGCAGCAGGCTCAGTGATAGTTGAAGCAGCAGTATTAGTGCAACCGTTTTGATCTGTAATAGTTACGGTGTATGTTCCCGCAATCACGCCAGTGATAGAGGCCGTAGTAGCTGAATTACTCCAAGAATATGTGTAAGGAGCCGTTCCGCCTGTTGCAGAAGCAGTAGCACCAGCATTGGCATTTCCATTACAAGAAACATTGGAATCAACCACAGAAGCCACAACTAAAATTGCTGGTTCAGTTATAGTGACTGAAGCTGAATTAGTACAACCGTTTTGGTCTGTAATTGTAACGGTATATGTTCCAGCTATTATACCAGTAATGGAAGCGGTTGTTACAGCGTTACTCCACGTGTAAGTGTAAGGAGCTGTTCCACCTGTAGCAGATGCTGTTGCCCCACCATCAGCATTTCCATTGCAAGAAATATTAGAATCAACAACAGAATTAGCAACTAATGAAGCAGGTTCAGTAATGGTTACAGAAGAAGAATCTGTACATCCGTTAGCATCTGTGATGGTTACAGAATACGTTCCTGCGGCAACACCTGTGATAGAAGCTGTAGTGGCAGCATTTGACCATGAGTAGGTATAAGCCATAGTTCCACCTGTAGCAGATGCAGTTGCCCCACCATCAGCATTTCCATTGCAAGAAATATTAGAATCAAGAACAGAATTAGCAACTAATGAAGCAGGTTCAGTAATGGTTACAGAAGAAGAATCT
>CAZWXC010000122.1:5497-7036 GCA_964637935.1 uncultured Flavobacteriales bacterium
AATACGTTCCTGCGGCAACACCTGTGATAGAAGCTGTAGTGGCAGCATTTGACCACGAGTAGGTGTAAGCCATAGTTCCACCAGTGGCAGAAGCGGTAGCTCCACCATCAAAAAGACCGTTGCACGAAATGTTGCTGTCTACCGCTCCAGAAGCAACGAGCTGGCTTGGCTCAGTAATAGTGAATGTTTTAACAAGAGACCCACAACCGAAAGATTCCGTTACAGTTACGGTGTATGTTCCAGCTACAAGACCTGAGATGCTTGCCGCTCCTGTAGATCCATTAGACCAAGTGTAACTGTACGGAGCTAATCCGCCTGTTACGGTTATAGTAGCCGATCCAATGGCACCGCCATTGCAGGATACATTGGTAAATGACGTGGATACCGTATCAAATGCATCTAATGCCAATACACTCAATGTGTTGGTATAGGCCACACCACAAGATGCTGAAGATACTTGTCTCCTAAAATAAGTGGTTTGGGTTAGCGAAGCTGGTTGGTAAGACACCGTGTTGTTTGTGCCTGGAGCCGCAGCCCAGTTTCCACCAGCAAGAGAATCTTGCCATAAGTAGGTGTAGTTAGAATCACCGCCTGTTGCAGCTCCAGAACTAATGAAAGCATTAGGAGCAGTGTTGTAACATACCGTGTCCATGGTTTGCCCGAAAAGATTGACAGTGAAAAACGTAACCAAAATGGTTAGCGAATTTTTAAGTAGCTTGATTGTTCTCATTAATTTGAGTTTTTAGAAAAGGGTTTAGACGATTAAAGGTTTTTAGTTTGTGATAACACTTCCAGGGTTTAACACAGCTGGTTCGTTTACTGTCACAGTGGTGTTTTTGACGCATCCGAAAGCATCGGTTACTGTAACCGTGTAGCTTGTGGCGCTTATGTTTATCAAGTCTTCCGTGGTAGCACTGTTGCTCCAATTGAAAGAAAAAGCAGATTGACCACCAGTTACCGTTAGGTCAATTGCTCCATCAGAAGATCCGTTACAAGACACATTTGTTTTTGAAGTAGAAAGGGATAATAGTGTGCCAGCTTCACCAACAGTGTCGGTTTGTGTTTCAGTACAACCATTTACATCAGTAATAGTTACTGTATAAACACCACCAGAAGCACTTGAAAGATCTTCAGAAGTTTGACCATTAGACCAGAGAAATGAAGATGTTCCCGTTCCGCCTGATGCTGTAAGATTGACAGCTCCGTTCGCATCGCCTGTACAAGCAACGTTTGTTGCAACGCTTGATGCAGAGATAGCAGCAGGTTCTGAAAGAGAAACCGAAGCAGAATCAGTACAACCATTTGCATCGGTAATAGTCACCGAGTATGTTCCAGCGCTGAGGCTAGATGCAAAAGATGTTGTAGCACCATTGCTCCAAGTATAAGTGTAAGATCCAGTTCCGCCAGTAGCAGAGGCCATGCCTTGGCCATCTGAAGCACCATTGCAAGAAATGGCAACACCATTATAATTGGAAGAAACCGCAGCAGATGCCACTAAGGTTGTAGGTTGATTCATGGTAACCGAAGCAGAATCGGTAC
>CAZWXC010000123.1:0-7026 GCA_964637935.1 uncultured Flavobacteriales bacterium
TAAAGGCATGCACCACATCTATTTTTTGATCGACCACTGTTTTTCTGATCAACTTAATTGCTTTCCAGTCAAACTTGCTTTTTGGGTGGTAGTTTAGAACGGTTGCACCCGCTTTTTCAAATTCTTGTGCATAGTGGCTTTCGACCGTTGTCATCACAAATAGCTTCACTCCTTTTTTAATCAAACCCAAGAAAATGGCGGCTTCGGGCCGCATTGGATTTAAAGATCCGCTATAGTTACTTATTACAAGAATATTCATTCAATACTATTCAGATGAAACAGCTGGTCCATCAATTATGGTTTCGTCAATTGGTTCCCAAAGTTCTACTTTGGTGCCATCAGGATCCATTATCCAAGCAAACTTACCGTAATCATATGTCTGCATTTCACCAGCAAATTCTACGCCTTCTTCTTTTAAATCTTTCAACAAACCTTCCAAGTCATGCACTCGATAATTGATCATGAATTCTCGCTTGCTTGGCTCATAATAATCGGTGTCTTGTGCCATCGGACTCCAAACCGTGCAGCGCATTTCGTCCAATTCAGGATTAGTGCTTTTCCACAAAAACTTAGAACCGTATGTGTCGCTTTCAATCCCCAAATGGTCTTGATACCATTGTTTGGTTTTTGCCGGATCTTTTGATTTGAAGAAAATTCCTCCAAGTCCGATTACACGTTTTTTCATTTTTTTGAAGTATTGAGATATGAGTAAAGCGCACTAATATGGCCACATCACTGCCAACTAAATACTGCACACTGTCTACTGTAAGTTACTCGTCTGCTCTACTGATTTTCAACATATTACTCATGCCTTTTTTCGCAATTGGCATACTCGCTATGTTGATCAATAAATCTTCATCTTTCAAATAACCTGCTTTGCGCAATTCGTATTTAATATCTGCAATGGTGTGATCGGTGCTAACAAACTTGTCGTAGTAAAAGCCTTTCACACCCCAAACCAAGCTAAGCATGTTTAAGATTCGGAAGTTTGAGGTGAACACGAAAATCCAAGCTTTCGGACGATAAGAAGATATTCTGAAAGCAGTGTAACCCGAAAAAGTCATGGTAACAATTCCTTTTGCGTGGGTTTTTTGACAAAGTCGCACCGCGCTGTGGCAAATAGCATCAGTAATAATTCTGCCTTCAGTAGATTCATGTTCTATTTCTCTGAAGTAAATCCCGTCATAACCTTCCACTTGTGTGATGATTTTTGACATGGTTTGAATTACTTCTAGAGGATATTGGCCAACACTGGTTTCTCCGCTCAACATCACTGCATCAGCGCCATCCATTACTGCGTTTGCCACATCATTCACTTCTGCGCGGCTTGGAGTAAGGCTATCAAGCATGCTCTCCATCATTTGCGTAGCGATGATTACTGGTTTGCCGGCTTTTTGACATTTACGAACGATTTCTTTTTGAACCAACGGCACGTTTTGCATCGGAATTTCCACTCCTAAATCGCCACGTGCAACCATTATTCCGTCCGTTTCTTGTATGATTTCGTCAATATTAGCTACGGCTTCGGGTTTTTCAATTTTCGCAATAATCAACGCGTCTTTGTTTTTCGACTTGATGATTTCTTTTAGTTCTCTAATATCATTTGCATGACGAACAAAAGATAATGCAACCCAAGAAACATTGTGCTTTAAAGCAAAATCAAGGTCAACCAAATCTTTCTCTGTAAGACATGGAAGCGAAAGGTTCGTGTCAGGTAAATTAACTCCTTTTCGAGGCTTCAATGTTCCACCTTGCGTTACTTCACAAATAACATCTTTGCCAGATACAGAAACCACTTTTTCGCGAAGTTTTCCGTCATCCATCAAGATGGTTTCTCCTGTTTTTACATCTTCTGCCAGCGCATCATAGGTTAAGCTCACCTTGTCTACGGTACCCACAATCTTCTCACTTGTAAGAATGATTTTATTACCGTTGATCAACTCTACAGAAGGCGTTGCAAGTTCGCCAATACGCATTTTAGGGCCACTTAAATCGGCTAAGATGGCAGTGTGCGTTTTTAGCTCACTATCAAGGCCACGAATGGTGGCTATATTGGCTTCTAAAACATCGTGCTTGCCGTGCGAAAAATTTAAACGAGCAACATTTAGCCCGTTTAAGATCATTTCCCTAAGTATCTCTTTTGATTCGCAGGCTGGACCTATGGTAGCAACGATTTTCGTTTTATTCTTTATATGCATAATCTCGTGTTATAAGGGCGAATGTATTCAACTCTTAGTCTCCTAAAAGCAATGCAATCTTACAATTTCATTAAGGATTAGGACTCAAATAATGAGTACTGATGTTTCAATAAAACAGCTGGATCTTCTTCAGCAACCATCTGTAAATGTTCTATTTCTCTGAGCTTGCTCGTAAAATCATGTTGATCAAAAAGCTCAACATAACCTTCTACAATTACAAAGAAATCGTATTGTTTTAAAGACTTTACAAGCGGAAATCCTTCACTGTAATTGTCTAGTAAATAGTAGTTTAAACGATTTGCTTCGTCTTTGCTTCTGTATATCGAAAACTCATGAGCTTCTGCCTTGCTGGTTACTAGCGAAACCGTATCTCTTATAAAGTCGAGTTTTAGTTGCTTGTTCAAATACCATGCAACTCGATAATCTTTCAGGTGACAGCTAATTCCATACAGCAAAAACTCGTAATCATCATCAAGGTCGAGTTTGAACTTCTGCATGTTACAAGTTTAGTTGCTTTACAGCCAATTTTGAAGCAACTTGCTCGGCTTTTTTCTTGCTGCGTTCTTTCCCGCTGGCTATCGGCTCATTGTTTATAAGCACTGTACATTCAAACATTTGGTCTTCAGCAACCGAATCAGAAGTGTCGAATTGAATCTTGTGCTTGTGCTGCTGAGCCCACTCAATAATGGCGCTTTTATAGTCTTGACTTTCTTGAAGAACCTGATCTAAGTCTAAAAATTTTTCAAGCAAGTAACGCTTTATGCACTTTCTTGCTTGATCAAATCCGCGGTCAAGATATATAGCTCCGATGAGTGCTTCGAGTGCATTACCGATGATTTTATCCATCGAATCGTCAGAACCAATTCTAGCTTCAATTACCGTGTTAAGCTGCGCTTGTTTACCTACTTCGCCAAGCATTTGTCGGTTTACAATGCGCGCTCTTATTTTAGTAAGATAGCCTTCATCCTTTTCAGGGAAAAGACTAAATAAATGCTCTGTAATAACGGTGTCAAGAACTGCGTCTCCAAGTAGTTCGAGCCGTTCGTTGCAATCTGTATGAGTGAATTTGCCACTACCAATGAGCGATTTGTGCCTTACCGCTTTTTCGTACCAAGAAATTTCTTTTGGTTGAATTCCCCAATAGGTTTTTAAATACCTAATAAGCAGCTTCTGCTTGGGCGAATAAGACCGAAAAATGTTGAAAATGGCCAAGGCTAAAAAATCAGCCCACAAACTTTTTGAAAATTATAGAAGCATTGTGGCCTCCAAATCCGAATGTGTTGCTCAATGCCGCATTGATCACACGCTCTTGGGGTTTGTGGAAAGTGAGGTTTAACTTACTGTCAATTTCTTCATCATCTGTGAAGTGATTGATAGTTGGAGGAACAATATCGTTCTTCACAGCAAGAAGTGTAGCAATACCTTCAATAGCACCAGCCGCACCCAATAGGTGACCTGTCATTGATTTGGTAGAACTCACATTCAAATTATAAGCATGATCACCAAACACATGTTTGATTGCCTTAAGCTCAGCTACATCACCTAGTGGTGTTGAAGTTCCATGTACGTTAACGTAAGCAAGGTCATTTGCAGAAAGCGAAGGATCATCTTCTAACGCAGATCTCATTACATTCAATGCACCTAATCCATCAGGATGAGGGGCGGTAATGTGATGTGCATCAGCAGATAAACCACCGCCTGCTACCTCAGCATAAATTTTCGCACCGCGTGCTACAGCATGTTCATACTCTTCTAAAATAACGCTTCCAGCACCTTCGCCCATTACAAAACCATCTCTGCCAGCATCAAACGGGCGAGAAGCAGTTTCTGGACTATCATTTCGTGTAGAAAGTGCGTGCATCGCATTGAAACCTCCAATACCCGATTCATTGATCGCGGCTTCAGAACCTCCAGTAACAATTACGTCTGCTTTACCTAACCTAATGTAGTTGTAAGCGTCAATCATAGCATTGGTGCTAGTTGCGCAAGCGCTCACCAAGCTAAAATTAGGACCGCGGAAACCATATTTTATCGAGATATGGCCAGCAGCAATGTCCGAAATCATTTTCGGGATAAAGAATGGGTTGAAGCGTGGGGTGCCATCACCAGCGGTGAACGCACTTACCTCTTCTTGAAAGGTGATAATTCCTCCAATACCAGAACCCCAAATCACTCCGATTCTATCGACATTCATTTTCTCGCTATCAAGGCCAGCATCTTTGATGGCTTCGTCAGCAGTGATGATGGCAAACTTCGAAAACAAATCAAGTTTTCGTCCTTCTTTCCTGTCAAAGAAATCGTCAAGGTTAAGGTTCTTAACCTCGCAAGCAAATTGAGTCTTGAACTTAGAGGCATCAAAGCGGGTAATTGGGGCGGCTCCGCTTACTCCTTTTAGAAGGTTTGCCCAAAAATCTTGAGCATTATTTCCAATTGGTGTTAACGCGCCTATTCCTGTTACAACTACCCGCTTCAATGCCATCTTAGTTCTATTAATTGTTACGAATTACGATACGTGTTCCTCGATGTATTTCACTGCTTCGCCTACTGTGGAGATATTCTCAGCCTGGTCGTCTGGAATAGCAATGTTGAATTCCTTTTCGAATTCCATAATCAATTCTACAGTATCTAGTGAGTCTGCACCAAGATCATTGGTGAAACTTGCTTCTAGAGTAACTTCTCCTTCGTCAACTCCTAATTTGTCAACGATAATTGCGATAACGCGTTCTTTAATATCAGCCATATTGCTTGATTTAATGTTAGCTTTTCAGGGTGCAAAGAAATGTTTTTTAACTTGATTTATCCAAATTGAAAATTAATCGTACGAAATACATATTTCATTCAACGACTTTCGACTCAGTTTTGGAACCTCAGCATTGGTGGCAGCATAGCCTACAGGTAGCAGTAAAAACGGGCGTTCGTTGCTCGGTCGATTTAATATTTTAGATAGAAAATTCATTGGGCTTGGAGTGTGTGTTAAAGTTACCAAACCAGCTTGATGAATTGCTGTTATGAGCATGCCACAGGCTATTCCTACCGATTCATTTACGTAATAATTGTTCTTTTTTTCGCCATCTTCTAAATCGTAGATTCGTTTGAAAACGACAATAATCCATGGCGCTATTTCTATAAATGGCTTGTGCCAATTGGTGTCAAATTTCTCCAAATCTCGCAACCATTCTTCACTCATTCGGCCGTGATAACTCTCATATTCTTCTTGTTCAGCAGCTTTTCTGATTTCGCTTTTAAGTTCCGGATTACCAATTAGGCAGAAAGTCCAAGGTTGTTTGTGCGCGCCAGAAGGAGCCGTTCCTGCAGTTAGTATGATGTTTTCGAGCACCTTTTTTGGAATAGGTTCTTCACTGAACATCCGTAAACTGCGCCTTCTATTCATTTCATGATAAAAAGATAAACTGCGCTTTTCTGTTTCTTCTTTCGAGAAATTGCTCGATTGAAAAGGAATAAACTCGGCTTTACCGCTCATTGTGAATGATACTTTTGCCGCAAATTAATCATCATTTCTTTTCATGAAACGCTTAGCCATTTTTGCCTCAGGCACCGGAACCAATGCCAACGCTATCATTGAGCATTTTAAAAACAGCAACGATGTGAAAATTGTGCTGGTGCTCACCAATAAATCTGAAGCGGGTGTGATTCAAGTAGCCGAAAAGCACGAAATAGAATGGGCTTTTTTAGCGAATCAAGATGTGAAGGATGAAGATGTGTTGATGACTTTGTTGGATGAGTTTGAAGCTACTCACATTGTTTTGGCTGGCTGGTTGCAATTGATTCCGGAGTTTTTGACGGATGCTTACGCAAACAAAATCGTAAATATTCACCCAGCACTATTGCCAAAGTTTGGTGGAAAAGGAATGTACGGTCATCATGTGCATCAAGCGGTATTTGAAGCCAAAGAAACCGAGTCGGGAATCACCATTCATTTGGTGAATGAAGAGTATGATAAAGGTGCTGTTTTAGCTCAACACAAAGCAAGTTTAGAGGAGCATGACACTCCCGAAAGCATAGAACTAAAGGTGCGAAAACTCGAATTGCAATATTTTCCAATAGAAATTGAAAATTGGTTAAAATAAAATTCTGAAAGCTAATTTGACTACCACTGGGTAGAAATGAATATTTTGGACGCCAAACCCAAATCAACATCCTAACCCATGAAGTCACGTAGGTTCTTCACTCTCATATTTGCTATCGCATCTGTTTTGTGGATTCAAGGCACATTTGATTCCAGCAATCTCAATCAAGAAGCTTCTTTCTTTCCTGATTTTTCGATGAATGAACCTCAAGCTCCAGCTGCTCAAGGTGGATCTGCTCATGCAGAAGATGTTCATGATGTTGCACATGACGAAGAGCATTCAGGTCATCATGGACCTGATACTTCGCCCTTGTTTTTCATCATTATAGCAGTATTTATTGGTGCGGCAACACGTCATTTCCTAAAAGCTATTCCGGTACCCTTTACTGCATTGTTGCTGATCATTGGTATTGTTTTGGGCGTGCTGTCACGGGTTGGCATGTTTGATCATTGGGGTAGTATTGATGTTAGTTTCATTTCAGATTCTATTGAATGGGCTGCTCACATAGATCCGCATATGTTGTTTTTTGTGTTTCTACCGATTTTGATTTTCGAGGCCGCATTTGCCATGGATTTGCACACCTTCAAGAAAAGCGCAACCAACTCTATCATTCTCGCAGTTCCAGGAATTATCATCGCTTTGGTATTGACCGGTGGGCTTGTGTTTGCTGTAGATTATTTCAATTTTGGCCTCGAAGGCTGGGCAAATTGGGGCTTGGCATTTATGTTTGGTTCTGTAAT
>CAZWXC010000124.1:0-6954 GCA_964637935.1 uncultured Flavobacteriales bacterium
AGCTTTCTGATGCATCGCAAGTGGATGGATTAATGGATGCAGAAGCTTACAAAGCTGAAATAGGAGCTTAAGAACATGTTTCTTAGGCATAACCTTCTTGGCATTTTATGGGCGATTTTTATCCTGATTTTGTGTGGACTTCCTGGTGAACAATTTCAAAAATCGCACATTACAAATGCTGATAAAGTGATTCATACCTTCTTATTTGCAGTTTTGTTCTTTCTGTTAAGTGTTGGTTTTATAAAACAAAGAACCTTTCCTTACCTAAGAATAAACACGTTATCTAAAGTTTTAATTATCTCAATGCTCTATGGCTTGGTGATAGAAGTGCTTCAAGGTGCAGTGTTTATAGGGCGCAGTATAGATTTGTATGATGCTATTTTTAACGGAATCGGCTGCTTAGTTGGGTATGGCCTGTTTCTTGCTATTTACGGCCGCGAATCTTATGTGTAAAACCTTTTACTAACTCAGTATTAAATTTCACAATTAAGATTCGGTTTACAGTTCAATCTAATTATTTTAGCTGCCTAAATCCATTTAGATATTATGGAAATAAAAAAGAGTCCAGAAGCAAACCTGGAAAAAAGAAAATCATTTTACTTTCTAGTAGGGCTTATGCTTTCGCTAGGAGTAGTGCTAGTTGCGTTTGAGTGGAGCAAACCTGAAGAAGAGGTTGGTTCGCTTGGTGAGTTGAATCTTGAATTGGAAGAAGAAGAAATGATTCCGATTACACAACAAACACCGCCACCACCACCACCACCACCACCTCAAACTACCATCATCGAAATTGTTGAAGATGATGAAGAAATTGAAGAAGAACTTGAAATTGAGGACACGGAAGATAACGAAGATGATGTAATCGAATTCGTTGACATACCCGAAGAAGTAGTTGAAGCTCCTCAGATTTTTACTATCGTAGAAGAAAATCCTGAGTTTCCAGGCGGTGAGAAAGCGTTATTTGAATTCTTAGGTAAAAACACAAAGTTTCCTGCTATCGCAAAAGATGCTGGCATACAAGGTATTGTTTATGTGCAGTTCGTTGTAATGGAAGATGGTTCTATCAACCCAGATATGGTTGAGATCTTAAGAGGTGTGCACCCGGCTTTAGATCAAGAAGCAATTAGAGTGGTGAAGAGCATGCCTAAATGGAGCCCAGGTAAGCAAAGAGGTAAAGCAGTTAGAGTTTATTACAAATTGCCTTTCAGGTTTACACTCAAGTAAGCAGAAAACAAAATATTGAAAGCCGAATTACGAAAGTTGTTCGGCTTTTTTTATGCTCAAATTTTACACTTCACTACTTTTTCCTCACCGTATTCTCGATACCGATCACGTTAACAGTTTTTGGCCAATTGTTTGGATTAATCGTGCCAAACAATTAATTATGAAAACAAATAACAAAAAGGAGATCGTTTCAGTGAGAATGCTGTTGGGTCTTAGTGTTGCTTTTGCAACCTCGTTATGTTTCCTTGAGTATGGCAAGCCATATTTAGGTCAACACATTTCTCTTGGTCAAGCCGAAGAAGTCGAATTCATTGAAATCGATGATATTCCAATCACTCGACATGAATTACCAGATCCACCAAAACCAATTGTTGAACAAACCAAGGTGTTGATTGCAGCCTTTGATCCAACTAAGATCATAACTGAACCAATTGACCTAACCGATGAGTTGCCAGAGTTTAGTTTTGACACGGATGACCCGGTTTATTTCCAAGCTAAAAAAGAGCCAGTGGTAGAACCAAATCTTCCATTTAGAATAGTGGAAGAAAGACCCGAGTTTCCTGGTGGTGATGCTGCGCTACTTAGATTTTTAAGTAAAAACGTTAAATATCCGGGTATTATGAAAGACCTTGGATTGTCGGGTATCGTTTACTTAGAGTTTGTGGTAGGCGTAGATGGAAATGTGGAGGAAGAATCGATTAAAATTCAACGTACTCCTAATGACGCGTTTTCAGCTGAAGCTATAAAGGCTGTGAAAGCCATGCCTACTTGGAAGCCAGGAAAACAAAGGGGCAAGCCAGTAAGAGTTTACTACAACTTGCCCGTTCATTTTAAATTAAGATAAGCTCCTGCCAGAACTTATAAGATCATGCCTGCACCAACAGTTTCGTTCGTGTTTTCATCGATCAAGATAACACTGCCCGTGTTGCGATTGCGCTGATACCTGTCTGTAAACAATGGTACAGTCGTTCTAATCGTAATGCGGGCTATGTCGTTCATCTTTATGTCTTTATCATCTTCTAGGCGATGCAAAGAGTTGATATCAACTTTGTATTTAATGTCTTTTACAATACATCGTGCGTCACGTGTAGTGTGTTTTACCGCGTATTTGCCATTAAGCTGAATAGGACGCTGGCTCATCCAACAAATCATCATTTCATGGTCTTGCGATACAGATGGCTGATTGTTTGTTCTCACAATCATATCACCACGGCTAATGTCGATGTTGTCTTCTAATAGCAACGTACACGACATCGGTGAAAAAGCTTGTTCAATTTCGCCATCAAAGCTGTCGATTTTGGCAATTTTTGACGTGAATCCCGAAGGTAAAATAGTCACCTCATCACCTTTTTTGAAAACTCCACCAGCCACTCTACCAGCATATCCGCGATAATCGTGAAATTCTGTGGTTTGAGGTCTAATTACCGTTTGCACTGGAAAACGGCAATCAACATGGTTTTGATCGCTTGCGATGTGCACCGTTTCTAAGGTGTAGAGTAGGGTAGAGCCTTCATACCAGTTCATGTTTTTAGATCGATCTACCACATTATCACCTTTCAATGCACTGATCGGAATGTAGCGAATATCACTAATCTCAAGCTTTGAAGTAAAGTCTTCGAGCTGTGATTTGATTTTTTCAAACACATCTTGCGAAAAATCTACCAAGTCCATTTTGTTGATGCAGTAAACCACGTGCTTTATCCCAAGCAATGAAGCTATAAAGCTGTGACGAGCAGTTTGCTCAACCAATCCGTGTCTTGCGTCTACAAGAATAATTGCCAAGTTAGCTGTACTAGCTCCAGTCACCATGTTTCGTGTATACTGAATGTGGCCAGGAGTATCAGCAATGATAAACTTACGTTTCGGTGTTGCAAAATAGCGGTAAGCCACATCAATCGTAATTCCTTGCTCACGCTCAGAACGCAAACCATCCGTAAGTAAAGCGAGGTTTACTTCGCCATCGCCACCAATGCGCTTGCTCGCTTTTTCTACCGCTTCCATTTGATCCTGAAAGATGGCTTTGCTATCGTAAAGTAAACGTCCAATCAAGGTGCTTTTGCCATCATCTACGCTACCAGCGGTGGTGAATCGGAGCAATTCCATATCTAAATAACCTGCGGTTGTATTCTCGCTCATGTTAAATGTCTTTTATCTAAAATCTAATGTTCAGAGTCTAAGTTCTTAAATTCTATACTCTATAGTCTGAGGTCTAAGGTCTATTGTCTAATTCTAAAAATACCCTTGTTTTTTACGGTCTTCCATTGCTGCTTCAGATCGCTTGTCATCTGCTCTCGTTCCGCGTTCAGTGGTTCTTGTAGCAGCCACTTCTTCAATGATTGTTTCTAAGCTATCTGCTGGAGATTCAACAGCACCAGTGCAGCTCATATCGCCAATAGTTCTAAATCGAACAATGCGCCTTTCAACCGTTTCCTCATGTTTTTTATTCATGAATGGTCCATCTGCGTAGATCACTCCATCGCGCACGAATACGTCTCTTTCGTGTGAAAAATAGATGCTTGGCAAATCAATTTTTTCATGCAAAATGTATTGCCAAACATCCATTTCGGTCCAGTTACTAATTGGGAAAACGCGGAAGTTTTCGCCCAAGTTTTTCATTCCGTTAAAAATGTTCCAAAGCTCTGGTCGCTGGTTTTTAGGATCCCATTGTCCAAATTCGTCTCTGTGCGAAAAGAAGCGCTCCTTTGCTCTTGCTTTTTCTTCGTCTCTTCTAGCGCCACCCATACAAGCATCAAACTTGTTTTTTTCGATGGTTTCTAACAGCGTGAAGGTTTGAAGGCCATTTCTACTTGCATTAAAACCTTTTTCTTCGGTCAGTTTACCAGCGTCAATATCCGCTTGTACCGATCCAACAATCAACTCAGCGCCATCTTTTGCAACAAGCTGATCTCTAAATGCTATCGTTTCTGGAAAGTTATGTCCCGTATCTACGTGTACCAAAGGAAAAGGAACCTTCCCCGGCCAAAATGCCTTCTTAGCAATGTGATAACATACAATGGAATCTTTACCTCCTGAGAAAAGTAAAGCTGGATTTTCGAATTGTGCAGCAACCTCGCGGATTACATACATAGCCTCTGACTCGAGTTCTCTTAAGTGCGTTAAATTGTACTTCATTGTTTTTCCTTCGTTATGAATGGAATCAATTTGTTATAAAAATCGTCACCGGCTTCTTCAATGGTTTTGCCGGCTGTTAAAATTTCAATGGTTGGGTTTTCTGGTGCTTCAAATGGAGCGCTAATTCCTGTGAAATCTTTTATTTCACCTTTTCGGGCTTTCTCATAAAGACCTTTTACATCGCGCTTTTCACATTCTTCAAGTGGTGTGTTTACATACACCTCTAAAAAATCGGTTTCGCCTATAATATCTTTTGCCAATTGCCTAATCTCAGCCGTTGGACTTACGAAGCAGTTAATACAAATGACTCCACCATCTAAAAAAAGCTTAGAAACCTCAGCAATTCTTCTAATATTTTCATTGCGATCAATTTCGCTAAAGCCGAGTCCTTTGTTTAAGCCAGATCGCACATTGTCACCATCAAGCAACTTGGTGAAAAAGCCATTGTCTTGCAGCTTACGTTCAAGGTATTTTGCTAAGGTTGTTTTTCCTGAACCGCTAAGACCGGTCATCCAAACTACTCTTGCTTTTTGGGTTAGAAACAATTCTTTCTCTTCACGAGAAATGATTTCGTCAAAAACACTGTAAACATTATTACCCTCGTTTTTCATAAAAGTGGTGCAAATGTAGAAATATGAAGCTCAGCATGAGTGCTCTAAAGTTAATTTCCTATTAAGTCTATAGAGAATGTATTTTCTACAGACTTTTGGTTAGATTTTGAGTAATTGAATAAGGAAGTAATTCCCTTAGTTTTGTGGGCTATGAGTGCAAATAATTTGTTGCAGAATTTTAAATGGACACCCGTTGATCAAATGGGTGTTGATGACAGAATAGCTCGCATTAAAAGCCGAAGTATAAAAGATCAGACGAAAATTCAGGGTTTGAAAATGGCGTTGAATATGATTGACTTGACCACGCTAGAAGGCGCTGATACTCCTAATAAAGTGAGTCAAATGTGCTATAAGGCCATGCATACGCATGATGCCATTCCAGGATTGCCAACCGTTGCCGCAGTGTGTGTGTATCCTACTTTGGTAAAAACAGCCAAAGGAGCTTTGACTGGCAGCAACGTGAAAGTAGCCGCAGTAGCTACTTATTTTCCGAGCGGACAAACCAATTTGCAAGCAAAATTGGACGAAACGCACTACGCTATTGGCGAAGGCGCAGACGAAATAGATATGGTTATTTCTCGCGGTAAGTTTTTGCAGGGCGAATACAATTATGTGCTCGATGAAATAATCGCAGTAAAAGAGATTTGCCATGCGAGCAATGTTCGACTAAAAGTGATTTTAGAGACTGGTGAACTAGGTTCGCTAGACGAAGTGCGAAAGGCGAGTGATCTTGCGCTTCAGGCGAATCCCGACTTCATAAAAACTAGTACAGGCAAAATAGGCCAAGCGGCTACCATGCCAGTTACGTTGGTCATGTTGCAAGCCATTTGGGATCATTATGTGAAAACCGGAATTCGCGTTGGGATGAAACCTGCTGGTGGAATTTCTGATGCAAAATCGGCCTTACATTATTTACTCATGGTAAAAGAGGTACTTGGCGAAGAATGGCTCACTAACGAATGGTTCAGATTTGGCGCAAGCCGATTAGCAAACGATATCTTGATGCAGCTGGCAAAGCAAGAGTCAGGAAGGTATCAAGCAAGCCAGTATTTTTCAAAAGATTAATAGTCGGGTAAAGCCTAGATTAAAGAAATAGAATTTATGTCAAAGGAAAATTGGAATTTAAGCCCAGCGCCTGAAAGCGCTTCGCACATAAAACTTGAGAAACAATACGATTTATTTATTGGTGGTAAATGGCAAAAGCCTGCTTCAAACAAGTATTTCGAAACCATAAATCCTGCAAATGGCGAAGTCTTAGCCAAGGTAGCTGAAGCAAATGCCAAAGATGTTGATGCGGCTTTTGCTGCAGCAGACAAGGCATATAAATCATGGAGCAAACTGAGCGGTGCTGAGCGCGGAAAATACATTTATCGTATTGCGAGAATGATTCAAGAAAAGAGCCGAGAATTTGCCGTAATCGAAACCTTGGATGGTGGCAAGCCAATCAGAGAGTCACGCGATATTGACGTGCCGTTGGCCGCTGCACATTTCTTTTACTATGCGGGTTGGGCAGATAAATTAGAATATGCCTTTCCGAATAAAAAAATTGAATCGATAGGAGTTGCGGCTCAAATTATTCCTTGGAACTTTCCATTGCTGATGGCCGCTTGGAAAATAGCGCCTGCATTGGCTTGCGGAAATACGGTCGTGTTAAAACCCGCTGAAACAACTCCGCTCACCGCGTTAAAATTGGCTGAGGTAATCAAAGAAGCTGGATTGCCCGATGGCGTGGTGAACATCATAACAGGTGCTGGCGAAACGGGCGCTTTAATGACTTCGCATTCAACACCTAAAAAATTAGCTTTTACGGGTTCTACTGAAGTAGGGAAGAAAATTTATAAAGCTGCTCTTGCTGGCAACAAAAAAGTGACGCTTGAGCTAGGAGGCAAAGCGGCCAACATCATTTTTGAAGATGCACCTATTGATGCTGCCATAGAAGGTATCATAAATGGTATTTATTTCAATCAAGGACATGTGTGCTGTGCAGGTT
>CAZWXC010000125.1:0-6947 GCA_964637935.1 uncultured Flavobacteriales bacterium
GATGAACATGATTTCGAAAAGTGATGTATTTGCCGAAAACAAACTTTTTGCAACGCTTGATACCACTGTGCGCAAAGTAGTGATTGACAACTTGCCATTTTTAATTGCAGATACGGTCGGGTTTATTCGCAAGCTACCACACCAATTGGTAGAATCGTTTAAATCTACACTAGACGAAGTACGCGAAAGCGATATTTTGCTTCATGTGGTAGATATTTCGCACCCGCAATTTGAAGATCAAATTAGAACGGTAGAAGCTACGCTAGCCGAAATTAAAGCGGTAGATAAACCAACCATTTTAGTGTTTAATAAAATTGATCAATATCCAGAGCCGCCAGAAGAAGAATGGAAATGGGATGGCGAAATACACCCAGCCATGAAGCTTGGCGACTTGGAAAAAACATGGATGGCACGTCAAGACCATCAAACCATTTTTATCTCTGCTCAAGAAAAAACGAATGTGGAAGAGTTCAAAAAAGTGCTTTATGCCAAAGTGAAAGAACTACACGCCATTCGCTATCCATACAACAACTACTTGTATCCTATGCCTGAGGATCAGGAGTAGACGATAGACTTTAAAACAAAAAGCCCAATAGAAAACTGATTCTATTGGGCCTTTGCATTTATTAAAAGTTCTCTTAAGACTTCACAGCCATTTCAGCTATTACGTTTATGGCTTCGTCTAGATAGATGTCTTTATTCAATTTCTTGATCCATTTTTCATTGATATCGAGCTTCACGGTATCTCCTTCAAAAGCATCGATATCCACTTTAAGATTGTGAATTTTCAAATCATCAATCGGCTTCATTAAGTTTTCATATTTCTCTGCTGCTTTGTCCAGCTCTTTTTGATATGCCACAAACTTGTCGAAGTTTAGGTTTACGAGGGTTTCATTGCGCTGAGACTTTAATCGCTTTGCATTTTCATCAATCAGCTGCATGGTTTCATCTTTTTTGATGCGTTTTTCGCTACTTGCAATGATTTTGCTTTCGTTGTAGCTTGGCTTCCAAGGTGTGTAAATAGCTGGCGCTATTTCGTCCCAAGGCATTACAAAGTCTTGCTCCTTCTCACCTAAGTCTATGTAGTTGTATTGATCTGGAATCAAAATATCTGGAACAACACCTTTCAATTGTGTTGCATCTCCGTTGATTCTATAAAACTTTTGCGTAGTCACCTTTACTGCACCTAGCGGACGATATTCGCGTTCTGAGGCCTCCAACCTTTGATCTAAATCATAAAAACGCTGTACGGTTCCTTTTCCAAAAGAAGAGCTTGCACCAAGAATAATTCCACGATCGTAATCTTGAATAGCTGCAGCTAAAATCTCCGAAGCTGAAGCGCTAAAGTGATTGGTCATCACTACAAGTGGCCCATCGTAAGTAACCGCGTTGTTTCTATCGCTCATTACTTCTGCCTTAGAGTAGCGGCCTTTTACTTGCACCACAGGTCCTGTTTTGATAAAATGGCCAGTCATGTCAATGGCATCTTTCAAAGAACCACCGCCATTTCCTCTCAGATCTAGCACTACCCCATCAATGCCTTCTGCCTTTAGTTTTTCAAGCTCTAAACGAACATCTTCTGCGGAAGCTCTTCCTCCATTGCGGTTAAAATCTGCATAAAATTTAGGCAATCGGATGTAGCCCACTTTCTTACCCAATTCGTTTTCAACGATAACAGATTTGGCATAAGTTTCTTCCAAAAGCACAATGTCTCTGGTGATAGCAATGTCTTGAATAGAACCATTCAATTTTTTCACGGTAAGTGTAACAACGGTTCCTTTTTTGCCTCGAATCAGCTTCACAGCATCATCAAGGCGCATGTCGGTTACATCCACTGGATCTTCTTTTTCCTGCGCTACTTTCATGATTAAGTCGCCCTCTTCTAGGTCGCCTTGACGGTATGATGGACTACCAGGAACAATGTTTTCAACTTTTATGTAACCGTCTTTTTCACGAAGTTGAGCGCCAATTCCTTCCAACTGCCCACTCATCGAAATATCAAAATTCTCCTCGTCTTTTGGTGGAAAAAAACCTGTGTGTGGTCCGTAAACATTTACAATCGAGTTGATATAAACTTCTTTCTGATCTTCACGCTCCCATTTGCTCATGCGCTCAAAAAAGCGGTCGTTGCTTTTTAGTAAAAACTCACGTGAAGATTTCTCAAGCTCGTCAAACGTTTTCAGTGTTACTGTATCATTATCAGCATGTGCCTTTTCTTGCTTTTCCATGTCTTCGGTAATTCTTGCCAAAGTCTGGTACTTCAAAAGCTTGCGCCAAAGCTCTTTTAGATCGTTTCTAGTTGTAGCAAACTCACGTTTTTCTTCATCCAATTCTATTTCTTCATCTACTTGATAATCGAAAGGCTGCGCAAGAAGTTCGCGGTAATAGCCTTGAGCTTCTTTCATGCGTTCTTGCAACACTTCGTAGCTTAAGTCGAAGAAATTGAATGTGCCGGCATTAGTTTCGTCATCAATTCTAGTTTCGTACATCTTAAAAGCTTCAACATCAGAAGCTAAAAGGAATCTTTTATTGAAATCCATGCGCTCTAAATACAATCTGAAAGCATCTTTGCTAAACTCATCATCTATTTGCTTTGGTAAAAAATGCTGAGCGTTTAGGCTTTCCATCAACGACCGCATTAAAACTTGGTCTTTTTGAACAGAAACAGTATCAGCGGGTAAATAGGTAGAACTGCTGGTTTCGTAAAGGATATAAGAGCATAAAGAAACAGCCGCAACAGCTGCGTATATGATTTGAAGTCCTCTTAATTTCATGATATATCTGGTATTAGCATCACCATACAAAACAAACTATATGCCGATGTTTCATCAAATGTAACATTGCAGGTAGTATTTTTAGACTCTTACTTGTGAAAAGAACCTAATGATTATGCGGAACTTATACTTGTCTGCATTGGCGCTTAGCCTTTGCATATCCTCACTTACAGCACAAAACAATGTTGATTTTGAAAAAACACTTGACCTGCGAAACGGTCAGTTTGTGATCAACCGCGCTGAGAATAACGCGCTTACAAAAAGTGAAGTAATGGACTGGCCATCGTTTCAAAACCAACATTATGGGGTGGTTTTGTTAGATCAGAATATCAGTTTAGCAAAACAAGAATATTTTAAAACCCAAGGAATTTCTTTTCTTGAATCTTTTAAAAAAGGATTTTATCTGCTCAGTATTAATGCAAATGTTTCAGAAACTGTTTTATCTCAACTGAACATTATTGGTCAAGATGGTTGGGCCAATAAATTCAAAGCCATTGATGATTTAAGTATTGTTCCTAATAGAGCAAGAATCAACCATCAAACTGTGCTCGTGAACCTTCATTCTTTTAAAAATATTAGCACAGAAGACTTCCTTTCTAGCTTGACTGAAAAAAACTTGGCTATAGTTGACAATCGCACAACATATCAGTTTGTTACAATTGAAACAAGTCTCGAAAAAATAGCTCAAATTAAAGAAATTACTTCCGTTCAATACATTGATTGGGCTTATGATTATGGCGAACCTGAGAACTATACTGGAAGAACAGCACATAGAGTAAATATGCTTTCTACAGAAAACACCAATGGAATTGGATACGAAGGTCAAGGTGTGGCTGTGATGCTGCAAGATGATGGTAGCATTGGGCCACACATAGATAGACACAATCGCGAAACACAGTTTTGGGTTGGTAGTGAAGGCGATCATGGTGATCATGTGAGTGGAACCATTTTGGGTGCTGGCAATATTGACCCGCGCGGCCAAGGACAAGCACCACAAGCTGATTTGTTTGTATATAAAGCAGCACCAGAATACCAAGGTTTTGATAGCATCATGCAGCATTACTACGATTATGATGTTGTGATTACTTCTACTTCCTACAGCAATGGTTGCAATGCTGGCTATACGGCATTAGCTAGAACCATGGACGATCAAATTCAGCAAAGACCGTCACTCATGCATGTGTTTTCGGCTGGAAACAGCGGCACTTCAAATTGCGGTTATGGTGCTGGCAGC
Source organism: uncultured Flavobacteriales bacterium (assembly GCA_964637935.1). Classification (GTDB taxonomy): domain Bacteria; phylum Bacteroidota; class Bacteroidia; order Flavobacteriales_G; family Salibacteraceae; genus SHAN690. The sequence continues at coordinate 4,009 of CAZWXC010000125.1, forward strand.
TTTTGGGGAAATATTACTGGTGGCCACAAAGTGGGTAAAAACGTAATTACTGTTGCCAACTTAGACGAAAACGACATTATTGCCAACTCAAGTAGCCGCGGTCCTGCTCATGATGGGCGAATAAAGCCTGATATCAGTGCAAAAGGTTCTTCGGTGTATTCTACCATCGAAAACTATGACTATGGTGTTAAGTCAGGCACTTCCATGTCTTGTCCTGGAGTTTCAGGAAGTTTGGCTGTTTTGTATAGTGCATTTGAAGGTATAAATGGCATAAAACCCGAAGCAGGATTAATGAAAGCAATTGTGCTCAATACTGCCGATGACATTGGCGTGGTTGGACCAGATTTTATTCATGGCTGGGGCCGAATTAATGTTGCAAAAGCATACGAAGACATCGAAAATGCAAGCTATTTAGAGGGAACTGTTGCTGATGGCGATTCGGTTGAATTTTCGCTCAACATTCCTGCAGGGCTTCATCAAGCTAAAATCATGCTCTATTGGACAGATCCAGAGGCATCAACTGGAGCTAGTACAGCACTAATCAACGATTTAGATTTTACAATAATTGATGCTAATAGCTCATTACTTCTTCCATTAGTACTTGACCCAACACCAAATGCTGCCACATTGGGCAATGCTGCCGTTCCTGGAACTGATCATTTAAATAATGTTGAACAAATTGTTATTGATCAACCAACTAATGGTGTGTACACTTTAAAGATTAAAGGTTTTGATGTTTCTCAAGGCCCGCAAAAGTTCTTTATTTCTTGTCGTTTTGAAGAAGCTAAAATTTCACTCACATATCCCATTGGTAGTGAGCATTTTGTACCATTCAGTTCAGAAAAGCTCCGTTGGGATGTGTCTCCAGATACAGGTACAGTAATAGCGGAATACTCAACAGATAATGGTGCCACTTGGAATTTGATCAACAACGCTGCTGCATCACAGAAATACATCAATTGGAACATCCCAAACATTACGACAGGTGAAGTAAAAGTTAGATTAAGCTACAGTGGACAAGCAGTTGAATCAGAAGCTCTTTCGATCATTGCAACACCAAATGGATTGAATGCATTATTCGTTTGCCCTGATTCTATTGGGCTCACTTGGAACAATGCCAACGGAGCAACAAGCTATAATGTGTATCGCTTGGGCAACAAATACATGGATTCGATCGGCATTAGCCAAACAAACACTTTCGTAGAATATGGCGTGAATCCATATAGCGACTTTTTATGGTATTCTGTCAGCAGCAATGGCCCTAATAGTGCCGAAGGACAAAGAGCTTATGCGTATCAAATTCAACCAGGATTATTCAATTGTATTATTCCAGTTGACGCTGAATTATCAGATATTTCACCAGATAATGGCAGCTTAAGCGATTGTCACGGTGATAGTGTTGAGGTCAGTTTCAAAGTTTTCAATAATGGAACAATTCCAATTACATCAATAAGCGCATGGTTTGATTTGAGTGGCGCTTCAAGCACACAAAACTTTACACTTCAGTTATCACCAAATACTGATACGCTGCTAGTGTTCGATCAAAAAGCATCTGTTCAGGCAGGGAATAACCTAACTGTTTGGATAAATACACCATCTGATGGCAATCATTACAACGATACTGCAAACATTAGCTTTCAGTCTCTTGCTTCTACCACAATGTCGCAAGCGATTTGGACAGAAGACTTCGAAAACTTTACAAACTGCAGCACTGAGTCTAGTTGTGGCGAAGTTGTTTGCAATCTAATAAATGGTTGGCACAATGAAGAAAACTACCTTTTTGACGATGCAGATTGGCGCACAAACAATGGTGGCACACCATCTGACTTTACTGGGCCAACTGCCGATCATACTAGCGGAACATCAACCGGAAAATATCTTTATGTTGAAGCCAGCGGAACTTGTACAGATGCGGTTTCAACGCTTTTGAGTCCGTGCATAGAACTTGCCGCAGGTGGAAAACCTGAACTTGTATTTTGGTATAGCATGCGTGGGGCAGATATGGGCTCTTTGCATGTAGATGTTTTTGACGGTAGCTCTTGGTCAACAGATGTGATGCTGCCTATAGTTGGCGATCAAAGCAATAGCTGGGTAGAGAAGATTATAGATTTAAGCGATTTTACAGGTAAAACCATCAACCTTCGGTTTAGAGCAATCACGGGCAATGGATACCGAAGCGATTTTGCAATTGATGATATCGGTATAAGACAACCTCCTATTGCCAACTTTACTGCGCAAGTGCAAGGCAATGGCAATAGTGTTTCGCTTACAGATTTAAGTTCATATGCTGATAATATGGTTTTTGATTTGGGCGATGGAACCATACTAGGCGCGGTACCAGCATCTCACACTTACAATCAAGTTACTGTTTACTCGATCACTCAAGAAGTTTACAATGCAGCGGGTGCCGATACAATGACGCTCGAATTGAACACTTTAGGAATAGATGGGGAAGAAAATCATATTCAGATTACAACTTACCCCGTTCCTACAAGAGAAAACATCACTGTTGAGTTGCCTATTACACACAAATTCAAAGAATTAACCTTAATTTCTGTTGATGGCACAATCATTGAAACAGTTAGCACAACCCATAAAAACAAGATTCTAATTGATTTAAGTAAATACGCAGCAGGCGTTTATTTTATTGACTTAAAAGGTGATGAAACAGCGCGTTTACAGTTTATCAAGATTGATTGATGAAAAACTAAAACAACACTGCACGTGTTGACAATCAATAGAATCATTTAATTTGACAAACCCAATTTTCACCTATGAAAAGTAGTCTGATCGTTTTCCTAGCCATTTTTTGTCTTTCTACAGGAAGTTTACAAGCTCAGTACACCTATGACGGTGTAACGCTGCCAGCAACTTTAAGCTATGGCTCTATTTCACTTGAATTAAATGGGGCCGGATTAAGAGAAAAATACTTCTTAGAC
>CAZWXC010000126.1:0-6888 GCA_964637935.1 uncultured Flavobacteriales bacterium
ATGTGCGCATAGAAATTGTCGCCACTAACGTTAGCAAAATTCACAATATCAGCATCTGTTACTGTGTGCTTATGCGTAAAAACTGTATCACCAACTCTTAACTCTTCGAAGTGCTGACGAAATACATGCGGATTTGCTTCTGGCATATCTGCACCTACTTGGAATTGCTCCGTGATTCGGGTAATAGTTTCTGGGTGTCCCTGAATAGCCGTGCGCTGCATGTAGTGTTTCACACCGCGAACTCCGCCCATTTCTTCTCCACCACCAGCGCGACCTGGACCACCATGACTCAACAACGGCATTGGCGAACCATGACCTGTACTTTCCTTGGCGCAACGCTCGTTTAACACCAAAATTCTACCATGAAGATGTGCTGTGTTTAGCACATATTCCTTAGCAATAGTATTATCTGCCGTAACTACCGATGTCACCAGCGAGCCTTTGCCCATTTCAGCAATCTCTATCGCTTGCTCTAAATCTTTGTAAGGCATTAGTGTACTTACAGGACCAAATGCTTCAATATCATGAACGGCTGTTTTTGTAAACGGCTCATCGTTTCTAAACAAGATCGGACTAAAAAAAGCGCCCTTGCTTTTGTCCGCACCAACCACATCAAAATTGTCCATATCACCATACACGATGTCTTGTTCTTTCATCAATAGCTCTACGTTGTGACGAACACGTTCTACTTGCAATTGCGAAGCCAACGAACCCATACGCACTCCTTCAGCTGAAGGATCGCCTATAATAGTTTTTGCCAGCTGCTTGCTCAATTCTGTTTGAACAGCATCTAAGTATTTTTCTGGAACTAAAATTCTACGAATGGCAGTACATTTCTGCCCAGCCTTCACGGTAATTTCAGCTCTTGTTGCTTTTATAAATAGATCAAATTCGGGTGTTCCAGGAGCGGCATCTTCGCCCAACATGGTTGCGTTTAGCGAATCGGCTTCCAGATTAAAAGGAACAGAGTTTTGTGTGATATGAGGCATTGCCTTCAGCTTCATACCCGTAGCAGCCGAACCTGTAAAAGTTACTACATCTTGATTGGTAACATGATCAATGATTCCTCGACCAAAGCCGCTCACCAACTGCAGCGAACCTTCAGGTAATATTTTAGAATCGATGATTTCTTTCACCATCAACTCCGTCAAGTAACTGGTAGTTTCTGATGGCTTAACCACAGCAGGAACACCTGCCAAAAGGTTAACGGCAATTTTTTCTAGCATTCCCCAAATAGGGAAATTGAATGCATTGATATGAACCGCAACACCGCGCTTCGAGACCAAAATATGATGACCTATAAAACTGCCACCTTTTGATAATGGAACAGGATCGCCTTCAAAAGCATATGGTAAGTCTGGAAATTGCTTTCGCAAAGATGCATAAGCAAATAAATTGCCGATGCCGCCTTCAATATCTATCCAGCTATCCACTTTTGTGGCACCAGTAGCAGCGCTAAGAGTATAGAACATTTCTTTCTTTTCAATCAGATAGAGCGCCAAAGCTTTGAGCATTCTTCCGCGCTCTTGAAAAGTCATTTTTCGCAGCGCGCTGCCGCCAATTTTTCTGCCGTAATTAAGAATTGATTCAAAATCGAGTCCTGCTGACGAAACGGATCCGATTGGCGCTCCTGTAATAGCATGATATGCTATTGTTTCTTCTCCATCGCCATCAACCCAAGCACCTTGCACATAATTCTTAATTTTCTCCATAAACTATTCTTCAATAGGCCGAACTTTTAATCCTTTACGTTCTTTCACGTATTCTTTCAATCGCTCGTTAGCCTCTTTTGTAAAGTGTGTATCGTAAACAAATTGAATTCCTGAAAATAATATTTGACCAACTGGCCTGTCTAAATCAACATTTGATGGTACTCTACCTATCGGATATAAATCAATGAAAAATGGGAATCGATAATCCGAATCTTGTTTCATTTTGGCAACACGGGTATCAACCCAAATAGTTTTTGAAACATAGCCTTCACTTGTCACAGCAAAAACCATCGAGTCTTGCAAGGCCACCGAAAATTCAAACTTACCTATGCCGTTGGTTTCAAACTCGTTGATCAATTCTCCTTTTTTAAAGACTTGAATTTTGCTCTGCATTCCACGGTTGTTTTCGTTTACAACTTTCCCGCTTAAATATAATTTTCCAATAATGTCGGTAGATTGAGCAGAAACAAAGAGCGGAAACATCAAACAAATGAGTAGTGCTTTCAAAATGGAGGGGCTTTTTGTGTATTAAAAAATGATCGGGTTTGCGAATATAGCATGTATAAAGCTTAGGGCAAGCTTTGACCGCTTTGCTTCGGCCAAATGCCCATTATAAAACCTTGGTGCACCTATCGAAATTAGAATCTTCACTATGATTTATTTTTCCAAATATCATAAACCTTCTGTTGCTCAGGTCGGTTTGGTTCTGCTTGGCGCAAAGGCTCACATTCTTTTAGCGAGGCGTAGCAATCTGCTGGCAGTTGCTGATATAAACCAGTGCCTTTTGTTTTCCAAGCTATCATTTCATCGCTTACTTCTTTTATCGCTTTCGCGGGATTTCCCACAATTATTTTTCTTGGTTCGAAAATAGTTTTTGCGGGTACAAATGCTAGCGCACCTACAATGCATTCATCACCAATAATGGCATCGTCCATCAAAACGGCATTCATGCCAATTAAGCAATTTTTACCTAGCTGTGCCCCATGAACAATGGCTCCGTGCCCCACATGCGCGCCTTCTTGCAAGCGCACTTCTGTACCTGGAAACATGTGTATGGTGCAGTTTTCTTGCACATTACAACCATCTTCAATAATAATTTTTCCCCAATCGCCTCTGATGGCTGCACCAGGACCGACATAAACATTTTTACCAATAAAAACATTCCCAGTTACCGTGGCTTGCGGATGTATAAAAGCACTTTCGTGGATTACAGGTTTATAGCCGTTGAATTCGTAGATCAAAGCGTTTTGTGATTATTCGGTTTAGCACAAAGGAAATAGATTCTGCGCTCCCAATGAGCAATCTAGATACAGATTGATTTCATTTAAAACAGAAAAGCCCCACAAATTGAATTACGGAGCTTTTCTAACCTAACTAAACAAACGTTCATCATCTTTCAGATGAACCATGAAAGAACGTATCGTTATTGTAAAATCAATTTCATTTTTAATGTTTCATTGCATTGAACAATGTTCAACCAATAGACCCAAGTCAGCAATTGGTTCAATTCAGCAGCTCAAATTTTCTGACCTTCACTAGCGGTTTTCATGTTCGAAACTACGCCAACACTTATGCTAGTCAACGTCATTTTTGTTTCATCGGTTCAGTTTGACACGAAATCTACCTTAAGCACTTGACCAGCGGAATTTGGCTGTATAAAAAGCTGACCCATGTTTTGTTTCGATTTCAATGAAACCAAACGTATCTCAACCCTCTAAAGCGCCCTGTTAACGGGCGGTTAACCAATGTTAAGTACTGTTAAACAGACGGTTTAGCTGACCTTCGAAACTACATTTGTTCATCTAGAGTTTATGCAAACAAACCAACTTAGAGCAACCGTATTGATGATTTGTCTGGCCTTAATCGGCCTGATCGCAATACAGATTTATTGGATCGACAACGCGTTTGATCTTGAAAAAGACCGCATAAAGCGCGGTGGCAACGAAGCACTAAACGAGGTGGTGCAGTTGCTCGAACGTCATGAAACGCTCACCAAACTAAAAACTCATCAAGAAGCCAAATACTTGTTTTTTCAAGATGAAACGGATGAAAATTCCTTTCCGCCAGACGACTCACTGGTGCAATATGTGGTGAGCAAAAACATAGAGCGTGTAGGCGATAAAATAGAACTGCGCGTGGTGGAAGAAAAAGGCGAACAGCGCTCAGAGCAAATCATTACACATAGTGTAAACGACTTGCCTTTTACCAATGCCTTAGAAGAAGACATGCAGCTAAAACTGCTCACAGGTGACAGTTTAGAGCAAGAAATGATGATGAGTTCTGACCCGCTTGACCCAAACATCAACGGCATTAGAAAGCGTGTTAATACCAAAAAAGCATTTCTGGGTGATATTGTAAAAAGCCTGATTGAAGTAAACCTGAACCAACCTATTGACGAGCGAGTTGACCCAAGAGTGGTAGACTCCTTGCTACAAATTTGCCTAAAAAAGCATGGGCTTGATTTGCCTTACCAAATGGGTGTGTATGACGATGCGAACGAATTTGTTTTTGGAACAGAAATACACACAGAAAAACTGAAAAACTCATCCATATCAGCCCGATTGTTTCCGAACGATGTGGTTCAACTACCGTTTTTCATCAATGTGTATTTTCCAAATCAAAACCGTCATATCTTAGGCAATGTTTGGTTGCTGCTTCTGATTTCATTGCTCTTTTTGCTTGCTATTGGTTGGACTTCTTTCTACACTGTGAAAACCATTGTTCAACAAAAAATGAACAGTGAAATCAAGAACGAATTCATCAACAAAATGACACATGAGCTCAAAACGCCAATCTCAACCATTTCACTTGCATGCGAAGCATTGAGCGATCCTGAGTTAGGAAAACTCGAAAATGTTAAGAATCGCTATATCGGTATAATTAATTCGGAAAATAAGCGTCTCGGGTTGCTGGTAGAAGAAGTGTTGCAAAGCGCGGTTTTAGACAAAGGCGACTTTAAACTAAAACGCGAAACGCTCGATCTTCACACACTTTTAAATGATGTAATTGATAAGTTTAGCATTCAATTGAAAGAAAAAGGCGGACTAATAAAACTTGATCTTCAAGCAGGAAATTCAATCATTGAAGCAGACAGAAATCACTTTACGAATGTGATTTACAATTTGCTTGACAATGCCTTGAAATATTCGAAAGATGCTGCACAAATTGAATTGAAAACACAAGTAAGAGATGAACATATTCTAATTTCTGTGAAAGATCACGGCATCGGAATTTCGTCTGAAAACTTGAAAAAAGTATTTGACAAACTCTACCGAGTACCCACCGGAAACGTGCACAACGTGAAAGGATTTGGACTAGGATTGAGCTATGTAAAAATAATAACCGAGCGCCATGGCGGCCGCGTCTCGGTTGAAAGCCAACTTGGCAAAGGCAGCACCTTTTATCTTGAAATCCCTCTAAAACCAATAAACAATGGAGAACACAGCTAACACACCAGACAAAGCAAGAATACTTGTAGCTGAAGATGACCCAAACTTGGGAATAATCTTAACCGAATACCTCGAAGCCAAAGGCTACATGCCTACATTGGCCAAAAATGGTGTTGAGGGTTGGAAAATTTTTTCGAACAACGATTTTGACCTCTGCGTTTTGGATGTAATGATGCCCGAAAAAGATGGCTTCTCATTAGCCAAAGACATCAGAAACATCAATGAAGATATTCCGATTATATTCTTGACTGCCAAGAGCATGAAAGAAGATACGCTGCAAGGTTTTAAAGCTGGTGGCGATGATTATATCACCAAGCCATTTAGTATGGAAGAGCTGCTTTTGCGCATCAAAGCAATTTTAAGGCGCACCATTGGCGAACATAAAGAGCCTGTTAAAACACAGTTTGAGTTAGGTGCTTTTGTATTTGATTTTAAAAATCAAGTTTTAAAACTGAATGGCGAAGAGCAGCACTTGACTTCAAAAGAAAATGCATTGCTGAAAATGCTGAGCCAACACGCAAACCAACTGATGGATAGAAATCAGGCTTTGCTGGCCATTTGGGGAGATGATAGTTACTTCAATTCTAGAAGCATGGACGTTTACATAGCCAAACTCCGCAAATATTTAAAAGACGACCAAGGCGTAAAAATCATCAACGAACATGGTAAAGGTTTTAGACTGATTTTGCCTGATTAGAGATTAAAACAGTAGAAAAGTAAGGCCAGTGGATTCAATTCTACTGGCCTTTTTAGTGAATTGCTATCAGATGGGCCGCACCCGCGATTGGCGCGGAAATCCTTTTGAAGACTTTGGCTAGTAGTGCTTTAAAAAGAGCAGCTAGCCCAAAAGGCTAGATCGGGCTTTTTATGTAGCATCTACTTGCTAAAGGCAAAAAAGATTGTAGCAAAAGCGCGATGGGTGCACAAAAAAAGTAGCTCAATTTTTCAATCGCAAAACTACCTTTGGTGCATGCGTTGGTTTTATATTTTGGCTTTGGCCGTGGTTTGTTTCGCTTGCGCGGAATTGGAATGCGTGGATTGTGTGGACAATGACGGAACCATTTTTACGTTTTGTGACCCTGCTGTGTCAGCCCTCGACTCGCTGAGCTGCGGTGAAGTTTATACAAGAAAACGATGATGACGAAGCGCTTTTTGACGCTCTTAATGGGCGCAATTTTGGTTTTTGGTTGCAAGAAAATTGTGGAATTTGAAGATCCAACCCCTGTAGAAGCGAGTTATTGCCAAAGCACAGAATATCTTAACGCACAATGGTTTACAGATTCGGTTTGGATTACGACCGAGGTTGATACGCTAGATTCGCTGATTATAAATCGCACTCCCGGAATTCGATATTTTTTGGAGGTACAATGCAGCGATACAGCAAGCGAATTACAAATGATTTACGCCTCAAATGCTGGTGTGCAAACGCTTGATTTACGCTCGACCAATTTTGAAGCGACCAATAACGCCATAAATGTTTTCGGTCAGCTAGATAGCGTGAGAACCGAATCGCAGTTTGTAATTGTGGTGGATAGCACTAGCGACAGCACCTTCACGGGCAGCTATAGCAGAGAATTGGGAAATGGGCAACGTAGCAAATACGAGCTGTTTTTCAAAAAATAATCAATGAGAAAGTGCTGTGAGCAAGCGCAGCAAACGGTCTTTTGTAACGTGATCCATCACCACTACTTTAAACCATTTTGGATGCTTGTGATTGTCGGGCACTA
>CAZWXC010000127.1:0-6862 GCA_964637935.1 uncultured Flavobacteriales bacterium
GGTAAACGTGTTGCTATCGCGTGAAGAAACCTATGCGGAAATCACTCCTGTAAGATTGGACACTAATGGTGTAAGTGCTTTCGTCTCGATCATGCGTGGTTGTGACAACATGTGCAGCTTTTGTGTGGTTCCTTTTACTAGAGGCCGCGAAAGAAGCCGTGATCCAGAATCAATAGTAGCCGAAGCACATGACTTATATAATAGAGGCTACAGAGAAGTAACCTTGCTTGGGCAAAATGTGGACAGCTACCGATGGAATATTACCAAGAAAAACGAAATCATAGAAACTGAAAAAGAGACGGTAAACTTTGCTCAATTGCTTGAAAAAGTGGCATTAGTGATTCCAGCTCTACGAATCAGATTCTCTACTTCGCACCCTAAAGACATGACAGATGATGTGCTTCACACCATGGCGAAGTATGAAAACATCTGCGAATACATTCACTTGCCTGTGCAATCTGGCAACAGCGATGTGCTTCACAGAATGAATCGTGGTTATACAAGAGAATGGTACTTTGATCGCATTGATGCTATCAGAAGAATAATGCCCGATTGCGCCATCAGCACAGATATTATTGCTGGTTTTTGTGGCGAAACAGAAGCCGAACACCAAGACACCGTTTCGTTAATGCAAGCTGTGAGATATGATTTTGCCTATATGTTTTTCTATTCAGAAAGACCAAAAACATTGGCTGCAAGAAAGTATGAAGACGATGTTCCAGAAGTGGAAAAGAAACGCAGATTGACAGAAATCATTGATGTGCAAATGGCACACTCACTTATTAGCAATCAAAAAGCGGTAGGTAAAATTCATAAAGTGCTTGTGGAAGGTGATTCAAGAAGAAGCAGTGATCATCAATGCGGAAGAAATACACAGAATGTGATGTGTGTTTTTCCTAAAAAAGGAAACAAGAGCGGTGATTATGTAAATGTAAAAGTGACAGAATGCACTGCCGCAACCCTAATTGGTGAAATAGTTGATTAACCCCGCTCATGACAATACAACAAGCAAAACAGCGATTTGGAATCATTGGTGTAGGTCCAGTTCTTGACCGAGCCATTGAAACTGCATTGCGTGTTGCACCAACTGATTTATCGGTTTTAATTATTGGAGAAAGTGGCGTTGGTAAAGAAGCCATGCCACAGATTATTCATCACAATAGTTTGCGAAAGCACAACAGTTACATTGCTGTAAACTGCGGTGCAATACCAGAAGGAACGATTGATTCCGAATTATTCGGACACGAAAAAGGTTCGTTTACTGGAGCCCATGATACCCGAAAAGGATACTTTGAAGTAGCTGATGGTGGAACCATTTTTTTAGATGAAGTAGCCGAACTTCCTGTTTCCACGCAAGTGAGATTATTGCGTGTATTAGAAACAGGTGAGTTTCTGAAAGTAGGTTCAAGCAAGGTTCAGAAAACAGATGTGCGCATTGTAGCCGCAACCAACGTGAACATTCCTGAAGCAATTAGAAAAGGAAAATTTAGAGAAGATCTTTATTATCGTTTGAATACTGTTCCGGTGCAAATGCCACCGTTGCGCGAACGAAAAGAAGACATTCATCTGCTTTTCAGAAAGTTTGCTTCAGACTTTGGCGAAAAATACCGAATGCCTCCCGTGCGATTATCATCCGATGCCGTGCGATTGCTAGAGAGTTATCGTTGGCCAGGAAACATTCGTCAATTAAAAAATGTAACCGAGCAGATTTCGGTCATAGAAACCGAACGTGATCTTGATGCAGGCACTTTGATAAAGTATTTACCACAGGCCGACAGCAACAAGCTGCCGATGGTATTGCAAAAAGAAGATCAATCTGACCTGAACGAACGCGAGATATTATATAAGGTATTGTTTGACCTAAAAGCCGAACTCAACGATTTAAAGAAAGTTGTGATGGAGCTTATGCAAGGCAATGGCGAAACCAACGTTGATTTGAGTGCAATTCAGAGATTGTATCCGACTCATTCTTCAGAAACACCGGCCAGACCAGAGCCAAGTGCTAAACCTTATGGTGATTTTGAAATTCAGCGCGTTGATCATTATAATGATGAACATAGCGTTTATGACACCGAAACTGAAGTAGTGGAAGAATCGCTTTCGATCGAAGAAAAAGAGCGCGAATTGATTACTAAGGCTTTAGAAAAACACAAGGGCCGAAGAAAAAATGCCGCTCAAGAACTCGGGATTTCTGAACGCACACTTTATCGTAAAATAAAAGAATATGACCTTAACTAGGCTTTCGATAATTGCTGCAATCGTTTTTCTTTTCACAGGCTGCAAGTTTGTAAACTACGGCTTTTCAGGTAGTTCAGTTCCTGCTGATGTAAATACCATTTCTATTTCAACTTTTCCAATCATTGGCCAAAACGCGGCCATTGCCCCAGCTACTTTAAGTCAAGATTTCACGGAGGCATTGCGCAATATTTTTGTGCAGCAATCGCGTCTTGAGTTGGTGCGAAACAATGGCGACATGATTGTAGAAGGCGAAATCACAGGTTATTCAGTTAGAAGCGCTGCCGTTTCTAACAACCAAGCAGCTACCGAAAATCTGGTGATTTCAGTAAAGGTGACTTTTACAGATCAAAAGCATCCCGAAAACAGCTACGAACAAACCTTTTCGCAAATGGAACCCTATGATGCTGGCCGAAATCTTTCTGAAGTTGAGCCAACCATTATTCCCATAATTACTGAACGACTTACCCAAGATATTTTCAATAAAACACTAGGCAACTGGTAAATCTTTATGATTAAAGAAGCCATCAACATATTGCAACACAACAAGCCGGATGATCACTTCATCCAAACGCTGATTGATGCTTCTGTGCAGCATCCATATGCGGCTTCGTTGCGTGTTTTGTTGGCCCGTGCTTCTCAGCTCAATGAAGATGCACGTTTTGAAGATCATGTAAGAGAAGCGGCCATTCGCACACACAACCGCAAGCAGCTACATGAATTTGTTTACAGCCCAATTCCTGAAAAGGTAGTAGAAGCGATAAAACCGATTATTGCAGAAATTGAAGCGCAAGAACCGATTGCAGAAGAGCTAAGCATTGATGTTGCTAGCTTGCAAACCATTGTGGAAAAAGCGCAAGAAGAGGAATCAGATGCCACTGAAATAAAACACGCAGAAGTAGAAATCAAAGAAGAGGTAGAACCTATTTTAGAACCAGCTGAGGAAATTGTAATAAAAGAAGCCGAAGCAAACATTGAAGCAGAAGCGCAGCTAACTTCTAATAAAACAGAAGAAACCGCTGAACCCGATTCTGAAATCAAAGAGAAATACGATCCAGATCAAGCGAGAATAGAAGTACTCGAGCGACAATTTTTAACGGAAGTGTTGGCAGCTGGGGCGGCCATTGACCTGCTGAGTATAGATGATGAAGTTCAAGACAACATCAACTTTGCTGAGAACATTCGTCAGAAGAATCAAAAAATTGAGGAAGAATCGGAAAAAGCAGCCGAAGAAACCGATGAAACTAAGAAGCCCATAAAACCATCAGCTCCCGAAAAATTAAGTTTCAGCGGATGGTTGCATCTTTTGGAAGATGAACCTGAACTTGTTTCTGAACAAGAAATAGCCAAAGAAGAAGAATCAAAACTTGAAGTTTCGCAACCGACAACAATTAAACCTGTTTTAGAAAATCCTGCTTCAACTTTCGTTGAAAAACCTGTGGTAATAAAAGGTGCGAAAGAAGTTGCAGACATTATTACCAACTTTATTCAGAACGAAGACCAAATTGTGCCAAAACGCGCAGAATTTTTCAATCCTGCGAAGGCTGCGAAGAACAGTTTGCTCGATAAAGACGACCTCGTAACTGAAACACTTGCCAATATTTACGCGGCTCAGGGCAACATTTCGAAAGCAATTTCAACCTATGAAAAGCTTAGCTTGCTTCATCCTGAAAAAAGCACTTATTTTGCCGCCCTCATACAAAAACTGAAAAGACAACTTTAATCATAATAACATGGGTATTTTAATCACCATTCTGATCATCATCGTAAGCCTTTTATTAATGGGAATCGTTTTGATCCAAAATTCAAAAGGTGGCGGACTAGCATCTGGCTTTAGCTCTTCAAACCAAATTGTAGGCGTTCAAAAAACAACTGATTTCCTTGAAAAAGGTACTTGGGCGTTAGCGATTACATTGTTGGTCCTTTGCTTAGCTTCTACCCTTACTATTTCTAACACAGGAGCTGCAACTGCAGAACCACAAAAAAGTGAAATTGAAGGTATGATCGATGTTCAAGCTCCACAGGGCTTTGATCCAGCTTCTGCGCCAACAGGTGAAGAATAGTCATCAACAACAAGAATAAAAAAAGGCTCGGTTTGCAAATGTAAACCGAGCCTTTTTTTTGGACTAATTTCTAAATCAACGAACGATTAATTTCTGTGGCAAGTAGTTTTCTGCCTGCAACAAATAAATTCCGCTATCAAATTCTTCTAAATTAAGTTCCGTTGCTGTTTCGCTTGCTCGCCAATCCATTACAAGAGCTCCTCTAGCGTCTATCAAAGTCATTCTGGTTCCCATTTTAAGATTATTGATCTGTACCAAACCATTGCTAGGATTTGGGTAAACTGAAAATGACGCTAGCTCCATTATTTCATTCACACCAACGTATTCTCCTAAGTGCTCGCATTCTGGCATATTGTCGAATTGATAAAATCCATTGGTATTGTCTTCATAGCATCTTAATCCGCGCGGATAATTGAGGTCACAAGTTCCTGCAGCAGAAAAGAAATTGAACATGTAAGACACATCTCCAAATAAGTCGAGTATAACAGACTGGTATTCACCCTGAGTCAAATTATTGGTATTTACATAAGTATAAGTAACATAAGTAGCAGGCATCGACTGGCCATTGACCATATACGTTCCCATAGAGTCAATTGTCGTTGTGAAATAGGTTCCATCGTTATCTGTTTCGTAGAAAAAAGTGGACCCAACATCGCTCAAGTTATAGATGGCGCGCTCATCATTCAAATGCGACATATAAATGAATACACTGTCGTTAGAAGCTCTCACCAATTGCAACTCACTAGGCAAACAAGAAAACTCAGACGCTAAAACACTGTAAGTTTTGCCGCTAATCACAGAATCTCCCGTTACTTCCACCTTATAAAAACCTGTGTCTCCAGAAGTAGAGTAAAACTCAGAATAATGCCACACCGCACCCATTGGAGCAAAAGATTGGGCTCGAACAGAAACCGATACCGATACAACTATCACTATTAGAAAAGCATAAATTTTTTTCATGATAAATAGATTTAACTCCTTCAAACGTATAAAACAAATTCTACTAAAACTCACCTTTTCACCAAAAGATAATTTGATTTACAATCACTTAGGATTACAATTCTCAGATTCATTTTTATAACTCATTATAACGAACCTCATTGAAAGCTTCACATCTAAAATCACTTACGCACTAAGTTAGAAATGTCAGCTTGTCACGTAGTATCTGACATTTTTTTTGCTCTTCTGCCAAAACAATAGCGATTAGACCAGTGGCACAAAATGTGACTATTGGCCGCTCGTAAACATAATCTTCTTAAAACATGGCAGAAGTGAATTTTAAACCAAATGAAGACCGCGTGTTGGTATTGCCAGCACCCGCTGAAGAGAAAACCGCTGGTGGAATTATTATTCCAGATGCAGCAAAAGAAAAACCACAAACAGGCACTGTAGTTTCTGTCGGTCCAGGCAAGAAAGATGAGCCTATTACGCTTAACGTTGGAGATACTGTTTTCTACGGAAAGTATTCTGGCACAGAGATCAAGCTTGACGGCAAAGATTACTTAATCATGAGAGCTTCAGATATTTTGGGCTCAATCGCTTAATTCATTGTCTAATTCCACAATTATTTTAAAAAACTCAAACAATGGCAAAAGACATATATTTTGACGCGGAAGCCCGCGATGGCCTTAAAAGAGGTGTAGATAAGTTAGCAAACGCAGTTAAAGTAACCCTCGGTCCAAAAGGTAGAAATGTTGTTATCGATAAAAAATTCGGTGCACCAACTATTACTAAAGATGGCGTAAGCGTTGCTAAAGAAATTGAATTGAAAGATGCGCTAGAAAATATGGGCGCTCAATTGGTAAAAGAGGTAGCTTCTAAAACAGCTGATGTAGCTGGTGACGGAACAACCACTGCTACCGTACTTGCTCAAGCAATAGTAACTGCAGGTTTGAAAAACGTAACTGCAGGTGCAAACCCAATGGATCTTAAAAGAGGAATTGACAAAGCAGTGAAAGCTGTGACTGCAAACCTTGCTAAGCAATCTCAAAAAGTTGGTGACGATTTCGCTAAAATCGAGCAAATCGGAACTATTTCTGCAAACAACGATGCTACCATTGGTAAACTTTTGGCAGAAGCCATGAAAAAAGTTGGAACCGGTGGTGTAATCACTGTTGAAGAAGCTAAAGGAACTGAAACTACTGTTGAAACAGTAGAAGGAATGCAATTTGACAGAGGTTACCTTTCTCCATATTTTGTGACCAACACAGAGAAAATGATCGCTGAATTAGAGAATCCTTTCATCTTAATTCACGACAAGAAAATATCAAACATTCAAGACATTGTTCCAATTTTGGAGAAAGTTGCTCAAAGCGGCCGTCCATTATTGATCATCTCTGAAGATGTAGAAGGCACTGCGCTTTCTGGCTTAGTAGTAAACAAACTACGTGGCGGATTGAAAGTAGCTGCGGTTAAAGCTCCAGGTTTTGGCGATAGAAGAAAAGCAATGTTAGAAGACATCGCAATTCTTACTGGCGGTCAAGTAATAAGCGAAGAGCGCGGACTTACATTAGAGCAAGCAGACATGTCTTTCTTAGGTCAAGCAGAAAAAATTGACATCGACA
>CAZWXC010000128.1:0-6859 GCA_964637935.1 uncultured Flavobacteriales bacterium
TGATCCAAACCCTGTATTAACTGCAAGTAAGGATGAAGTCGTGTTTAGCGAAGTAGAAGTTCAACTTGATGTTAAATCGGATATTGAAGTAGAATATACTTGGAGTCCATCTTTGTACTTGGATGATAATACAATTGCCAACCCAATTGCCATTCCAGCGGAAAGCATCACCTATGTAGTAGAAGGTGTTTCTGCTGCAGGATGTTTTGGAAGCGACACGTTAAACATAACCATGTTATTGTCAGAAGATGTTTACACTGGCTTCTCGCCAAATGGTGATAACATAAACGATACTTGGACTGTACCAGGAATTGAGAATTATCCAGAGGCATTTATCACGGTAGTAAACCGAGCTGGTGCACAGGTGTACAGTGGTAAAGCCACCGATCCACCATTTGATGGTAGGTTTAACGGCACGCTGCTGCCAATAGGCTCATATTACTATGTAATTGAGTTGAACGATGGCCAATCTGATGCGCTTCATGGAATTTTAACGATCATTTATTAATCTCTATAAAATCAGCATTATGAAAACTTCAAACAAAATCATAATCGGTGCATTTCTAGGGATTTGCACATTGCTTAGCCAAAACATTCAAGCACAACAAGTGTGGCAGTTTAGCCAATATTTGCAAAATGAGTATTTGCTTAATCCGGCATTTGCAGGAGCAAAAGACATGTTAGAGCTAGATTTAAGCTATCGCCAACAGTGGCTAGGCATTGAGTATTCGCCAAGTACTTTTTACGTAAGTGGAAATACTCGAATTTTTGAGAAAAGACCAAAAACAAAGCAGACCAATTTGCCTACGAGCAAAAACGTAAGCGGAACCTCGAGCAGAAAAGTAACACATGGCGTTGGTGGCTTGGTACTTCGCGATCAATTTGGTGCTTTTAGCCAAACTTTGATTTCTGGTAGCTACGCTGTTCATGTTCCACTTTCTAAAAAATGGACCATGAGCGCTGGTTTAGAAGCAAGCGTGAAAAACTTTGTCTATGACAATAGCCAAGTAAAGCTTGAAAACACTACTGATCCAGCTTTAGCAGCTTTTTATACTAACACACAACAATATGTAAACTCTTGGGAACCAAACGTAGACTTTGGATTGTTAGCAACCAACCAAAAAGTATTTATAGCCTACTCTACCGAGCAATTGCTTGAAGGGAAATTGAAATTTGACAACGCCAACATCAACCCTAACTTGAAACGTACACATCAAGTTTATGCCGGCTACAAATTCAACTTGAATAGAAATATTCAATTGATTCCGTCAACATTTGTGCAAATGACTAATGGTTCGCCTATGTCAATTGACGCCAATTTGAAACTCGATTATCAAGATCGATACTATTTAATGGTTGGTACTCGACTTCAAGATGCCATTGTTTTAGGTGGTGGCGTTTTCATCAATGACCAAATCAAAATTGGATATAGCTATGACAAAACCATTTCTGCTCTGAAATTGGTAAGTAACGGAAGCCATGAATTTTTTGTTGGATTTGAATTGTTTAAGAAATAATGAGAAAACTCGCCCTTTCAACCCTGAGCATTTTGGCCGTTTCTCAGATTGCCAATGCGCAAATGAATGCAGATGTATTCAGACTCAACTTTCCATCTACCAAAAGCTATGAGCAAGGCAAACCGTTACTTTCACCCAATGGTGACGAATTATTTTTTGTATCCAGTTATCGCGCTGGCGATGAAAAAGTAGTTTCTCAAAACATTTGGAAAACCAGTTGGAACGATAAAATTTCGGCCCTAGAACCACAAATGGTGAAAGACCTTTCTAACAATGACAACAATGCCATAATTGGGTTTGATACTAAAACCAACGTAGCCTATTTGCTGGGCACTTATTCTAAAAAAGAAAACCTTAAAAAAGGACTTTCAACGGCAAGTATTACTGAAGACAAATTTGGCAAACCTTCTGAAAGCAAGATTAAAGCACTGATGATTAAAGGTGATTTGTATGACTTTCATAAGCCAAACAATTCTGACGTTATTTTCATGGCTTTGCCAAATAGTAAAGACTTGATTTCAATCTATATTTCTTTTCCAAATGAAAAGAATGCATGGTCTAAACCTGTGATTTTGTCTCAAATTTCAAATGAAATAAACACGGAAATTTCTCCTTATTACGATGAAATAGAGAGCTATCTATACTTCGCGTCAAATCGTGCTGGCGGCCTCGGAGGAATGGACATTTACAGAAGTAAAAAGCAAGATGATTCTTGGTTGAACTGGGGAACGCCAGAATTGCTTCCAGAGCCTATTAACTCAAAAGCTTTTGATGCTTATTATGCAACTTATGGCGAAAAGGGAAGCTTTTTGGTAAGCACTCGCCAAGATTCGTTGAGTAGTATTTATCATATCAAGTACAAAGAAGTATTGGCTTCGCCAGAAATTACGCTTGACGATGATTTCAATTTGGAAGGCACCAACGAAGGTGTTTTTGAATACAACAACCTGCCTAATGCCAACGCAACCTTAAAACTGTATGATTTAGATGGCAATTTGGTGGAAGAAACCATCACCAATGAAAACGGTGAATTCGTATTCAAAAAACTTGATCCAGATAAAAAATACCTGATTAAGTACTTGACCGAAGACGGCAATTTCGATCCTTCAAAAGCAACTATTTCTGCCTTTGACAAGAGTAAATTCTCAGCGCTAAAGCCAATTACAGCAGAAATGCAAAAAGATGGCATGACAGATAGCGATTTGATTTCAGGAGTTTTCAAATATGACAAACTGCCTAAACCAGGTGTAGAAGTTGTGTTGCTAGATGAAGATGGAAATGTTTTGAGCAGAACACTTACTGATGCAAATGGATATTACGAATTCAGCAACCTCGATCCTGACAAGGTTTATTTAGTAAAATACTTAGATGAAGATGGCACATTAGACCCAAGTAAATTGGGTGTTTTTCCTGCTGATGAAGATTTTGATTACAGCCTCTACTCTGCCCTAAAACCTATCACGGCCAACATGCGCAAAAATGGTATGGAAGAAGGTGAAATGACATCAGGTTCTTTCATTTACAAGGCCATTCCAAAAGAAGGAATTGAGGTGTTTTTATTGGACGAAAATGGTAAGATATTGAGCTCAACCTTTACAGATAAAAATGGATTTTACGAATTTAAAAATCTCGACCCAGACAAAATTTATTTGGTAAAATACAAGGATGCAGACGGCAAATTTGATGCTAGTATGCTTGGTGTTTATCCAGTAGAAACGAAAGCAGAAATAGTAGATGTTCCTGTTCAAAAACCGGTTATAACTCCTGCAAAACCAGAGAAACCAGCTGTGGTAGAAGCACCTGAAATGCCCAAAACCGCTGAGCCAGCCAACATGAAACTTATAGTGAATTTTGCATCTGCCGCTATTGACCCAAATGGTAAAGAATGGATCGCTGTAAAGGAGCAATTGTTAGGCCTTGATAAGGGAATAAGAATAAGATTAGAAGGTCATGCAGATAATGTTGGTTCAGACGAATCAAACCAAAAACTAGCGCTAGAGCGCGCTCAAAAAACCAAAGACATGATGGTTTCATTAGGGTTTGACTCAACATTAATTACAGTGAGCAGCGCAGGCGAAACAAAGCCAATTGCAAGCAACGATACGGATGAAGGTCGCGCCAAAAACCGCAGAGTTGAGATTAAAATTCAATAAACTTTAGCACGTAAAATCTAAAAAAGGAGATCAATTTGGTCTCCTTTTTTTTGTTTGTACGATTGAAAGCACTAAGACTAGTTGAAGTTTTCTTTTATTTGTAATTAAGTCCTATTTACAAAATCACTTCATGAGAAATTTTACCATCTTTCTAGCACTAAGCATGCTTTTATCAAGTTGTGCTTCCATCCTTAATCCTAAGTATCAAAAAATTACTATCAATACAGATCAACAAAGCAAAATTCTTATTGATGGAGAAGTATCCGATGGCGATGCTATGGGCCGTCATAAATTCAAAAGAGATAAAGTAGCCAAACAAATTACGGTGCAGCGCGAAGGATACAAAGACGTGAATGTGGCAATCGCTCAATACAAAAAGTCACCACTCTATATTTTATCTGTGGTTCCTTTCGGAATTCTATTCTACCCTATTTTTTACGATATGGGGCCTAAATCATTTAACTACCAAAAGCAAGTAACTATTGACGGTAAAATGACTCAACTGCCAGCGAAGGATGAAAATGCTAAAGAGATCATGCTCAAGAAAGTAAGCGTTGATATTGATCCTGAAAACTTGAAGTACAGATACTTCTATTCTTACCGAAACTATTTAAACAAAAACGATAAAAAGGAGTCAAAATCAACCGAAACAGAAGAAAAAGTGGAATTAGAAAACACCATTTTCTCTGATGCTTTGAACGAGCTTTTAGTGGAGCAAGGCTATATTGACACAACTTCTAAAATTTTAAAAAACAGCTTCTTAAACAACTTACTCATTGAATCAACGATTACTGGAACAACCTTTCATAACATCAGAGGACAAATCTTTTTTGTGGATTTAACCATTGACTGGAAACTGCTTGATCTTTATGATAATGTATTGTTTGAAGCAACTACCGAAAGCGGCTCAGGTCAGTACGTTCTTAGTAACTATAAAAAAGCATCAGAAGGTCGGTTTGAAGCAATTAAAGATGCCATGGAATATGGCTTTCTTGACTTTATGAAAAAAGATGAAGTGAATACACTAATGAACGACAGATCTGATGTTGAAGCAGAAGCTAACTACAGCACGTTGGTCATTCCGAATGGAAAAACTACGGTGAATACGATTGGCGAAGCGGTAGAATCTTCTGTTACTGTTAAAAACAAAGACGGGCACGGCAGTGGATTTATCATTTCTGAAAACGGATACATTGTTACCAATTACCATGTGATTGCAAATGCAGAAGACATTTCTATTATGTTCAATAACGATATTGAAATCAAAGAAGTGGAAGTGGTTAGATCGAGTAAAATTTATGATTTAGCATTGTTAAAAGTGGACGTAAACAACCTTGTTCCTTTCAAAATAAGTGATGATAAAAAGATCAGCATTGGTGCCGACATTTTTGCTGTTGGAACACCTACTGCCGAAGACTTGAATCAAACTGTATCAAAAGGTATCATCTCTGGAAAGCGAAAAATGGATGGCGTTGCAGATCTAATCCAAATAGATGCAAGTATTAATGCTGGTAACAGCGGTGGCGCCATCGTGAACAAAGAAGGTTTGGTTTTGGGTGTTGTTTCATCTAAAGTGAGCGGATCGGGCATTGAAGGTGTTGCCTTTGGTATTCCGGCATATCAAATCATGGAACGATTGAAAGTGGCTTTTCAATAAGCTAAAAAATACATTTCACAAAAAAGCCCGATGAATTCAAGTTCATCGGGCTTCTTTTTTGGTATTAATGATGTGTTTATGACAATGAAGCGATGGCCGATGCATAATCAGGCTCTTGCACAATTTCAGGAACTTGTTCGGTATAAATTACTTTTCCGTTTTCATCAATTACAACCACCGCACGGCTAAACAAGCCAGCCAATGGACCGTCTTGCATGATAACATGGTAGTTGCTCGAAAAAGTAGCTGCTTTAAATTCAGAACCATTCTTCACGTTTTCTAATCCTTCGGCAGCACAAAAACGCTTTTGAGCAAAAGGCAAATCTTTTGACACGTTTAATACCACTGTATTTTCAAGACTTGACGCATCTTCATTAAAATGACGCGCGCTTGCAGCACAAATGCCCGTATCAATGCTTGGGAAAATATTGAGAACAACGCGCTTGCCTGCTAAGTCAGTTAATTTAAGGTCTTGTAAATCTTCACCCGTTACGGTAAAGTCAGGGGCTTGCTCGCCCACTTTTGGTAAACTACCGGCAGTTTTTACTGGGTTTCCTTTAAATGTTATTTGTGCCATAATATTGATTGCTTTTCGATTTCACAATGGTAAATAGTTTAAATGAAACAACAGTGGATAATAAAAGTTTTGGTGGATAAACTAAATGAACTAACTTTGAATCAAACTCCTATCAATGAAACTTTTAGCCGTAATCTTCTCTTTTGCTTTGGTTCAGACTTGCTTTGCGCAAACCATTGAGCTCGCTGATAATCAGTCAACTTTTAAAGTAGAACAAAGAAAGACCTATTTAGAAGTCGGTATTATTCCTACTTATTTCGTCAACAAGTTACAGATTGGATTTGCTACAGTAGGCAAGCGACATAATGAATTCACGTTCTCCCTACTTGGTAGATATATTGGGGACAATGATTTTGAAGAGTTGCATAGGAGCTTTGGAATGCACATTTCATGGAATAAATCAATAAAAAGATATTCAAAAGGTATTCTTTACCTGCCTATTTGGACGAGAACCACCCTTAACAGAAACGTGCGCATAGAAGAAGGTGGTTATAGGATTTTGGGCCTGCATTCAGTAGGTTCAGGTCTTGGATATAAACGGGTATTCAAAAATGAACATCAATTTAGAATGGAAGGTAACCTAGGACTATATTTTGGATTTGGTGTGAGGGATATTCGTTCTCCAAATGAATTTCAATTAATTCCAATACCGCTTCCCAGATTGAGCTTTCGCTACATGATTCCGATTTCAAAGTAGCGCATTGATCAATGAACTTATTTCTGATAAAGTGAAACACTGACATGAAAGTTTCAGCAGTTCAAACTCAACTATTTTTGATTTTCTGAGGTTATTTTAACATAAAAAAAGGTGAACACTAGCGCATTCACCTTTTTCAAAAATTAAACCTAAAAGACTAGTAAACGATATCGCCTTTTAATCCACCAAGAATTCCGATCAACTCATCTTTTTCTTCTGTAGGAAGCAATATTGATATACAAAATTTATTAAAAGCAC